>JBDTNS010000263.1:0-3359 GCA_039933675.1 Chloroflexota bacterium | reverse complement strand
CGACTTCTTCCACGACTACACGCCCGGCTATCTCTACATCCTGTGGCTGCTCGGGGTCGTCGGCGGCGCCCTCGGCGGGGTCGGGGTCGCGCTCGTCAAGGTCCCGGCGATCCTCGCCGACCTGGCCATCGGCTGGCTTGTCTGGTCGATGCTGCTCGAGCTCGGCGCCCGCCGGAAGCTGGCGCTCGCGGCCGCCTTGGTGGCCGTCGTCAACCCGATCAGCTGGTTCGACAGCGTCGTGTGGGGACAAGTGGATGCCGTCGGGGTCGTCTTCCTCCTGCTCGGTCTGCGCGAGCTGTGGCGGGACCATCCCGAACGGTCGGCGATCCTTGCCGTCACGGCGGCCCTCATCAAGCCGCAGCTCGGGATCCTGATCCCGATCCTCGCGCTGGTGACAATCCGCCGAGCGCTGTGGCCCGTCCGCAAGGCGGCCGAGGGCGTTCCCGCCGACCACCTGGCGGCGCCGGGCGCGACCGGCATCCAGGCCCGCTTCCTCGCCCGGGAGGCGCGGACCGATCACCCGATCCGGATCGTGACGACCGCCTTGGCGGCGCTGATCACCACGGTCGCGCTCTGCCTGCCGTTCGGGCTGTCGGTCCTCGAGCTCACGGCCCAGGCGCCGTTCGTCAAGTCGGGCCTGCTGTCGCAGATCTTCGCGACGGCGTCGGGTTATCCGTATCTCAGCGTCAATGCCTTCAACCCATGGGCGCTCATCGCCGGCGATAGCGGCTCCAGCCTCGCCAACGCGGGGCTGTGGGTGTGCGACGGTCCGTGGGGTGCGGCGGCGTGCGGTTCAGGTGTTGCGTCGTTCGGCTCGATCCCGCCGGTCCTCGTCGGTGGGGTGCTGATGCTCGCCGTGACACTGGCAATCTCGCTGGTCGCGGCGTGGCGGCCCGACCGGCTGACGATCCTGCTCAGTCTCACGCTCCTCGCACTCGCCTTCTACGTCGTCCCCACCCGTGTCCACGAGCGCTACGCATACCCGGTCTTCGCGCTGGCGATCCTGCTCGCGGCGATCTCCTGGCGCTGGCGCATCGCGTACGCGCTCCTGTCCGTGACGGTCTTCCTGAACATGTACGCCGTCCTGACGAACCCGTTCTACAAGAACCCCGGGATCAGCGACTGGTTCGGGATCGGGCCAGGGCTTCGATCGGCGGAGGGCGTCATCGTCCTCGCGCTGCTCAACGTCTTGGTCTTCCTGTGGGCGTTCGCCGAGCTGCGGGCCCGCGGGCGCGCTCGTCTCGCGGCCGAGCTCGACGACGAGTGGGCGCTCGCGACGGCCGAGGACGACGGTCTCGAGGCGGTCGAATGGCCCGTCGAGGGCGAGGTGCCGTCGCGCGTCACGACGGGAGCCCAGGTCCCGGCTGAACGACCTATCGCGCCACCGGCCGCCTTCGAACCGGACATGCGCCTTCCCGCGGCGCCTCCCGGGGGCTCGGCCGGCTGGGCACCCGCGACCCTGGTTCCGGCCGCCGCGACGACCGCCACGACCGCCACGACCACGGCGCCGGTGCCGACCTGGTCGCTCCGGCCCTCTATCGACGAGGCCGGTGTCGTCGGCTGGCTCAAGGCCAGGATCGGCGAGGCACCGATCCGCCCTGACCGCAGCGCGAGCCTGCGCGGCGAGCGCGGCGGACGGCTCGACCGGCTCGACCTCTTCCTCGTCGTGATCCTGATCCTCGGGACGCTCCTGCTGCGGACCTTCCGGCTGGCCGAGCCGTACCAGATGCATTTCGACGAGGTCTACCACGCGCGAACCGCGGCCGAGTTCCTCCAGTACTGGCGCTACGGCCTGTCGCACGACATCTACGAGTGGACCCATCCGCACCTTGCCAAGTACGTCATGGCGGCCGGGATCGTCGCCTGGGGCGGCGACCACATCGAGTCGACCAGCGACCTGGGTGTGCCGGTCCGGGCCGACGCCATCGAGCCGCGGCGGGCGGATCCGGCGACCGGCCAGCGCGCGGGCGAGCGTCTCCACGTCGCGACGGGGTCTGAGATCCGGACCTACGACCTCGTGACCCGCAAGCTTGTCTCCATCGTCGCGGCACCGGGTGCCGGTACGCTGGCGATCGATCAGACGAACAATCAGCTCGTCATCGGTTACGACGACGGCCGGATCGCGACGCTCGACCTCGACCTGATCGGACAGGGCGGCGTCCAGGCCGGCCTGGAGCCCAACGTGCTCGCGACGGTCGACCACCCGGTCGTCCACCTGCTCGCGACGAGCGACGGCGCCGACGTCGTGGCGGCATCGACCGGGCGCGTGACCACGGTCGACCTCCAGACGGGCGCGATCGTCGGATCGCTCGACCTTCCAGGCGTCGCCGATCTCGCGCCGGCCAGCAGCGGCCCGGCGATCGTCGCGGCGATCGGTGACGTCAAGGACCCCGCCGCGATCGCGAAGGACCTCGCCAGGATCCTGTCGACGAACGCGGCCGATTACACGGCACTGTTCGCCGCCGCCAAGCCCGGCTCGACCGTCGTCCTCGGCGTCGCGGGGACTGCCGAGAAGCGCAAGGCTCTCGATGCGGCGATCGCCGCCGGCACCCTGGCCGGACTCCGCGTCGACACCGTCACGCGGGTCGCGGTCGCCGCCGAGGGCGGTGTCTCGTTCATCGCGACCGAGCGCGGGGCGCTCATCTCCGCGATCAAAGTGGCCGGCGGTGCGCACGGACTCGCGCTCGTGACCGGGCTCGACTACACGAAGCTGTACGCGACCGCAGGCACCGCGGACGCCCCGAAGTACGACGTCATCGCGGTCGGTGGGGATGTCGCCAAGGAAGGCCCGGTCGACCAGGGCATCAACCTGGGCCTCAAACCGCTTCCCGGCCCGGGGACGTCGGTCGTCTACGACGCGGCGAGCCAGATGGTCCACATCCTCGGCCTGGCGCCTGGTGCGACCGCGGCCGGCCCGTGGACCGTCTATGTCGTCGAGCCGCACGGGAACGCCGTCTACGCCGACGCGCGTCTCCCCGACGGCTTCGTGCCGACCGCGATCGGCGGCGACTTCAACCCCGACTACCCGTCCGAGGATCGCCAGCAGCTCCTCGTCTTCAACGGCGCCGGGACGTCGGCGGCGATCGATGCCGGCTCGCACGACTTCTCGTGGCGGCTCCCGGGCGTCATCGCGGGCGCGCTGACGGCGGGCCTCCTCTACCTCCTGACGCGAATCCTCTTCCGGCGGCGGCTCGTGGCCGGGCTCGTCGGGCTCTTCGTCATCGCCGACGGGATGTTCTTCGTCCAGTCGCGGATCGGGATGAACGACGTCTACGTCGGCCTGCTCATCATCGCCGCCTACACGCTCTTCGCCGCGATCTGGACGGGATGGTGGCGCGGCCGCGCGGTCTTCTGGGTTG
>JBDTNS010000262.1:0-3373 GCA_039933675.1 Chloroflexota bacterium | reverse complement strand
GCTCCTTGGTGAGTGTCACGCGCCTTCAGGCTCCTTCATGCGCTGGTGTGGTCGCGGGGGAAGGTTGAGCAGCTCCTCGGGGAACGACTCCGCCAGGTACTTGATGATGTCGGACTGGCGCACGACGCCGACGAGCTGTCGCGACCCGTCGACGACGGGGACATTGCGATACCGACCGGTCTGCATCAGGACGATGGCGTCGCGGATCGTGTCGTCGAGATCGAGCGTCTTTGGCTCGGTGGTCATGAGGCTGTCGACCGGCTGGGTGAGGTCGACGTGTCCGGCCACGATCTGGCCAAAGATGTCGCGCTCCGTCAGCACGCCGACGAGTCGCTCGTCGGCATCGCAGACGAAGACCGAGTCGCCCGTCCCGCTCTGCTGGATCGCCCTGACGCACTCGGCAAGGGTGGTCCCCGGGAGGACGGTGACCGGCTGCCGCCGGCTGAGCACGCGCAGGCGTTCCTCGGTGATCGAGGGGACCCGGCGAGCGACGGCGGATTCGGTCAGGTCGTTCACGATATCAAGTGTAGAGCGTCACGCTCGGTTTGGATTCTCGGGCATACCGACTCGCCTGGGGCGGGCGGGCTTGCCACGCGTTGGCTTCGGCCGGTTCAGGCGCGAGCGCCGGAGAGCACCGCGCGGGCCGCATCGGCGATGAACGCGGCATCGGAGCCGAGCCCGATGAACCGGAAGCCAAGGTCGCGGTGGCGTGGCAGCGCGGCCGCGTCACGGAGCAGGATCCCGGCCGCCTTGCCGGCAGCCTCCGCGGTCGTCGTGACGTGGCGCAACGCCTCGAGGTAGGCCGGATCGTCAAACCGACCGGGGACCCCGAGGCCGTGGGACAGGTCGGTCGGCCCGATGAACAGGACGTCGACGCCGTCGATCGCGGCGATCTCGGCGGCGTGCTCGACCGCGCTCGGCGATTCGACCTGGATGATCCCGAGAATCCGCCGGTTGACGGCCTGGATCTGGGTGTGACCGAGCTCGCCGAGCCCGGCGCCACGGGTCCCGAGCGCGAGTCCGCGAGACCCGTCCGGCGGGTAGCGCATCCACGAGATCGCCTCACGTGCCTGCTCGGGAAGGTCGATCCGCGGGACCATGATCCCGTGTGCGCCGAGGTCGAGGGCACGCCCGATCCGCAGCCGCTCCCCCGAACGCGGTCGGACGAGGGCGGCCGCCCGCGTGGCGCCCATCGCGTGGAGGTTCGCCAGGAGGTCCGCCTCGCTGCCAGCACCGTGCTCGAGGTCGATGAGGACCCAGTCGAACCCGGCGCGCGCGACCATCTCGGTCGCGAGGGGCGAACCGAGCCCGGCGAAGGTGCCCAACAGCGTTTCGCCGACGCGCAGACGGTCGTGGAGATCGACGATGCCCGGGACGGGCGACAGAGGCGTTGGAACGGTCATGGCCCACATCATGCCCGATTGCGCCATGCGGAGGCGACGCCGTGTTCCGGTCCACTGGGCACCAGCTCGACCTCGGCCGCCGGTCAATCGCCGTTGAACCTTTGCCCCGGTGCGACCATCTGTAGTGGATGAAGCGTCCGATCGGGCGCCGCAGGGGTACCGCCAATGCGGACGAGGCTGGTCGAACGGGCACGCGAGGGCGACGACGTCGCCTTCACGGAACTCGTCGACCTCGACGGCGACATGAGCTTTGCGATCGCGTATCGGATCCTTCGCGACGCGGAACGAGCCCAGGACGCCGTCCAGCAGGCATTCCTCCTCGCATGGCGCGAGCTCCCGCGGCTGCGCGACCCCGAGCGCTTCGGCCCATGGCTCCATCGCCTTCTCGTGAACGCCTGTTACGAGGAGCTGCGTCGACAGCGACGCTGGAGCACCCGCATCCGGGCCCTGCCGGTCGACGGACCGTTCGGACCCGACACGACCGTCTCGGTCGACGACCGGGACATGCTCGACCGCGCCTTCGAGCGCCTCACGCCCGAACACCGCGCAGTCTTCGTCCTGCATCACCACGCCGGGCATCCCTTGGTGGAGATCGCCGAGATCGTCGGGATCCCCGTCGGGACGGTGAAGTCCCGGCTGCACTACGCCACCCGAACCCTGCGCGCGGCGATCGTCGCTGACAGTCAGGTCGATCCCACGGAGGCACGACTGGCATGAAGGTCATGCGCGATCCCGACGCGATCCTCGCTGCGTGGCTGGAGGAGGGGCCGAGGCGGCTCCCCGACGGCGCACGCCGGGCGATCGCCGTCCAGACCCGAACCACCCGACAATCTCGGCGCCCGATGCGGGCTCCGTGGAGGACACCTTCGATGAACCTGTTTGCAAGGACGGCCGCCGCGGCCATCGTGGTCGTCGTCGTGATCGGCGGCGCCATCTACGCTCTGTCACCTGGCCGCGGGGTCGGAGGGCCACCCACCGCTACGCCCGCCCCTACCCTGACGGCGGTCCCGACGCAGACGGCGGTCCCGACGCCCGCCAACCCGTCGCCGAGTCCCGCCATCCTTGGGAGCGGTGGCGACGTGTTCCCCGGGACGTACGTGACTCGCTTCGAGCCGCCGCTGACACTCACGATCGATCGCGAGGTGCAGCACAACTGCGCCCCAGGGTTCCGATGTCGGGGCGCTATCGATACCAATCTCCCTGGCTGGGTTGCTTTCGAATTTGGACAGCCGCCCCTTGAGTTCAATATTGTCCGACTCGACAAGGTCGTGGACCTGAAGCACCCCGGGGCCGTGATCGATCCGCCGAAGGACCTCGCAGCCTGGATCGCCACGTTGCCCGGCATCAGCGTTGTGAATCCGGTGAAGGACGTGAAGGTCGGCGGGCTCGACGCTCTCCAGCTCGATGTCCAGATCGGTGACAAGGGCGTGACGCTTGGCCCGACGTGGGGATTTGGGGCCAATAAGGCAGCTCGGATCATCGTGGTCACTGTCGATGGCCACCAGATCCCCATCATCATGTTCGGGCCCGATCCCTTCTATGCTTCGATGCAGGAGCTTCAGCCCCTCATCGACTCGATCGTCTGGCACTGACCGATTGGGTCGGCCATCGGTCGGCCTCCCGCCAGGGTCAGTCGGGGAACGCCTCCGGCCCGCGCTCGCTGAGCTCGCGGGCCTCGCCGGAGGCGTCCTCCGCCGGCAGCCAGGAATACGGGTACCGAGCATCCTCGAGCTCCGCCGCCTGGCGGGTGAGCCGCAGGGGGTGGAACGTGTCGACCATCACCGCCAGCTCCTCGGTCCGCTCCTTGCCGATCGACGCCTCGGCGGTGCCGGGGTGCGGGCCGTGCGGGATCCCGGCCGGGTGGAGCGTGAACGACGAGATCCCAACCCCGCGACGGCTCATGAAGTTGCCGGCGACGTAGTAGATGACCTCGTCGCTGTTGATGTTCGAGTGGTTGTACGGCGCCGGGA
>JBDTNS010000261.1:0-3378 GCA_039933675.1 Chloroflexota bacterium | reverse complement strand
AGGTCGGCACGCCGCAGGCGCTCTACGACACGCCGCTCAACCGGTTCGTGGCGGGTTTCATCGGCAGCCCGTCGATGAACTTCGTCGAAGTCCACATGGAGGGCTCGGGCGAATCGGCCCGACTCGTCGGCGCGGCCGACTGGTCGATCCCGCTCCCCGCCCGCTACCGCGACGCGGCGACGCCGCGTGCCGGCAAGACGCTCGTGGCGGGCTTCCGTCCCGAGCACCTCGACATGGGCGAGGGAGAATCCGGCGTGGGCTCGTTCCGCGCTCGGGCCGACGTCGTCGAGTACCTCGGCAACGAGGAGCTGCTCCACGTCAACGCAGCCGACCTGGACCTCGTGGCCATCGTCGGTTCCGAGCATCGGGTCAAGCCGGACGACATCGTCAACCTCGTCCTTCCCCTCGACAAGCTCCACCTCTTCGACGGCGAGACGGGCCTGACCCTCGCACCCGACGTCGCGGTGGCTGCCTGAGCGGCAAGCGCGGCGATCGCCATCGATCGGCCCCGGAGGAGCTCTCCGGGGCCGATCTCGTTGAGCGCGTCGTCGAATCCCGGATCGTGCACAAGGGTCGCTACCTGACCTTCCGGGTCGACACGATCGAACGCGCGGACGGCTCCCGCGGCACGCGCGAGATCGCCGGCCATCCCGGGGCGGTCGCGATCCTCGCGATCGACGACGAGGACCACGTCGTGCTCGTGCGCCAGTTCCGGGTGGCGGTCGGCGAGGCGCTCCTCGAAGTGCCCGCGGGAACCCTCGACATCGCGGACGACGGCTCGATCGAGGATCCCGATCTCGCCGCTGCGCGCGAGCTCGAGGAAGAAACCGGGATGCGGGCCGGCACCTGGCAGCTCATCTCCCGGTTCTATACGGCCCCCGGGTTCGCATCCGAGCTGATGCATCTCTATCTCGCCACGGACCTGCGGCCGGCCGACGGGGAGCTCCTGGGTCCTGATGAGGACGAGCACCTCATCCTCGAGCGCCTGCCATGGCGCGACGCCGTGGCCGCCGTCGAGCGCGGCGAGCTGCGCGACGCGAAGACGATGGTCGCCCTGCTATGGCTCGCGCGGCAGCGGGGCTAAACGAGTCGGTCGAGCGCTTCCCGGTACAGGGTCGTGGTCGGGCTGAGCGCCACGGCGAGCCGCAGATGCGTTCCCGCCGCCTGGCGCCGTCCGAGCCGCTTCAGGCTCTGGCCGAGGGCGTAATGGCCGTAATGCGAAGACGGATCGACGTCGAGGAGCGCCTCGAAGGTCGTCCGCGCCAGCTCCGCCTGCCCCGAATTGAAGTGGGCGCGCCCGAGCGCCTCGAGGATCGAGCCACGGCGCGGCTCGATCCGATCCGCGCGCTCGAGGACGATCGCCGCCTGGGCGTAATGCCGTCGCTCGAGCAGGGCCTGGCCGCGCTGCAGGAGCTCGTACGCGCTCTCACGCTCCTCGGCGTCCTTGGCTCCGTCGTCCGGCCACAAAGACTCCATCTGCCGATGGTCGCATGGAGCGCCATGTGGCGCCAGTCGCGCCCGACCGGTCGAATCCCGGCCTATCCCTCGCGGCCGGACTGCGCCTCGCGGAACGGCCCGAGGTCGACCGGCCGCAGCCGCGGCGAATCGGTCAGCCCCGGGATCCGGCCGCGCTTGGCGATCGGACGGCCGTCGATCTCCTTGATGTCGCCGGTGAAGTCGATCGGCGTCGCGCCACTGATGTACGAGCCGACGGCGTACGAGTCGACCGGCGCGCCGGCCTCCTTGAAGTAACGGATCCGGTCGGGCGTGAGGCCGCCCGAGACCGTCACCTTGACGTGCTCGAACCCGGCCTGGTCGAGCCGGGCCCGGACCTCGTGGACCAGGTCCGCGGTGACCCGGCCCCGCTCGGACGGGGTATCGAGCCGGACGCCGTAGAGCCGGTCGCCGAGCGCATGCGCGACCCGCAGCGCCTCCTCGGCCTCGTCCTTGAACGTGTCGACGAGGACGATGCGTGGCACGTCGGGCTCGACATGCCGGTCGAATGCGAGGGCCGCCTCGACGGTGTCGCCGAAGATCAGGACCAGCGAATGGGGCATCGTCCCGGTCGGTGCGAGGCCGGCCAGCCGCGCGCCCGCGGGCGTCGAGGCCCCGACGCAGCCGCCGATGATCGCCGCATAGTCGAGGACGTCGGTGATATCCGGGTGGACGTGGCGGGCGCCGAAGCTGATCACGGGTTCGGGCGCCGCGACGTCGACGACCGTCCGGGCGGCGGTCGCCCACCCGGTCGACTGCGCGAGCATCCCGAGAAAGGCCGTTTCGTAGAGCCCGAAGCGCCGGTAGCGAGCGCGGATACGGAGGACGACCTCCTTGGGCACGATGACGTCGCCATCATCGAGGGCCTCGAGCCGCGTCTCATCGGGGTCGGCCCCTGACAGAACGTGACCGAGCAGGTTGCGCGCCTCGTCGATCCCGCACAGGACCGCAGCCTGGCGCGTGAAGACCTCCATCGTCACGAGGGGGTCGAGGCCCTCCTCGGCGAGGATCGTTTCAGCGCGGGCGAAGTAGACGTCGGCCGAGTCGCCGGAAAGGATCTCGTGCGACGGTCGCGAGCGCGTCAGCCCCATCAGTCCGGCTCCGCTCCCTCTCGCGCCATCCGTTCCGACCTCAACGGCTCGGTCGGCTCCGAGGTGGCCGCGAGTGTAGCGCACCCGGCAGCGCCCACGACCGGAACGATCCACGACCGGAACGAACGGCACGGCCGCCCGGCTCAGCCGTCCAGGTCGCTGGCGTCGTCCAGACCGGGAATGCCGGCAGCGACGGCCATCGTCGTCGCCGCGCCGCCTGCGCGGCCGGCCTGACGACGCCCACGCATCCAGAGCCCGAACAGGATCGTGGCCAGCACCACAGCGAGTGCCAGGAGGCCGAGGCTCACGAGCCGCCCCCTGCCGACATCCTCGGCACCCGCCCAGGTCGACGCCGCCGATGAAGCGGCGCTCGCGGAGCCTGCCAGGTCACCGGCGGCGAATCGGGTCCGCGCCTGGTCGAGGTCGGCGGCGGGTGTCGTCCCCCACAGGCCGACTTCCTGGAGGAGATCGGTCTTCGCCGGTCGTGCCGCGACCGCAGCGTCGTAGCGCTGGATCGCCTCGGTCTCGGCGGCGGCCTGGAGCCTTGCGCTGACAAACCCATCCGGGTTCTCGAACGCTGCCTGGAGCGAGGCGGGAACGGTCAGCCCCGAAGCCGCGGCACTCGTCGCGATCGTCGCCCGCTGATCGAGGATCGCTGCGGCGTCGTCGAGCAGGGTCGTCGCCTGGTCGAACCGCCAGGCCCGCATCGCGTCGCGGACCGCCCGTGGCAATTGCCACTCCCCGGCCGCGGCGACCACTTCGTCATAGCGGGCGCGCGCGGTCTTGCGCGCGT
>JBDTNS010000260.1:0-3380 GCA_039933675.1 Chloroflexota bacterium | reverse complement strand
TCGCAACCTACCTCGAGGAGTCGAAGACGCGCGCGACGGTGCCGCAGGTCCGCCTCTGGCAGCGGATCGAACTCGAGACAGCCTCCGAGCTGCCGATCTTCTTCGACGAGCTCGTCGCGGCGGGGGTCGAGGTCCTGCCCGCCGCGGGACAACGCCGACTGGAACGGGCCAGCGAGTCCGCCAAGATCGCCATCGAGTTCTACACGTCGTGGCTCGAGGGAACGCTCGACGACGGAAGCGACGATTGGCCGATCGGACGCGAGCGGCACGACGCGATGGTCGCGCTGCGCGCGTTCGATGGCCTCGACGCGGACGCGATCCTCGCCCTCGGCTGGGAGCGCCTCGCGGAGGCACGGGCCGCACGCGCGGCGGCCGCCCGGGAGATCGACCCCGACGCCGACGAGGCGACCGTCATCGATCGGGTGAAGTCGAACCATCCCGCGTCGTTCGAAGCGGCGCTCGAGGCGTATCGGGACGCGATGCATCGCGCTCGCCAGCACCTTGTCGATCGCGACCTCGTCACGATCCCCGATGGCGAGCGGATCGATGTCATCGTGACCCCCGAGTACCTGCGCAATGTCATCCCGTTCGCCGCCTATTTCGATCCAGCCGCGTTCGATCGCAATCCGAAGGGGATCTACATCGTCACCCCGTCGGTTGACGGCGACGCGAACGCCATGCGCGAGCACAACTACGCGTCGATCAGCAACACGAGCATCCACGAGGCGTACCCCGGACACCACCTGCAGCTCGACACGGCCCGGCGCAACAGCTCGTTGACGCGGCTGCTCACTGAGGCCCCCGAGTTCGTCGAGGGCTGGGGGATGTACTCCGAGTTGATGATGCGCGAGCACGGCTTCGACGACGATCCGGAGTTCCGCCTGGTCATGCACACCGACGCCATCTGGCGAGCGTGCCGGATCATCCTCGACATCCGGTTGCATCGCGGCGAGCTGACCGTCGAGGAGGCGACCGACTTCCTCGTCGAGCAGACGAACTTCGAGCGCCCGAACGCCCGCGCCGAGGTCCAGTGGTACACCTACCGCCCGACCTACCCGCTCTCGTACCTGCTCGGTCGGACGCTCCTCCTGGCGCTTCGCGCCGACGAGCAGGCACGGCTTGGCGATCGGTTCGAGCTCAAGGGCTTCCACGACGCCCTGATGCGCAACGGCTCGCTCCCGATCAGCTTCCACCGGCGTCTCCTGACGTCTCGGGGCTGAGCGGCGCGTGCAGGTCATTCCCGCGATCGATCTCGAGGGCGGGCGGTCGCGGATCGTCTACTGGCCCGGTGCCGGTGCGGGGGTCGGTGCGCCGACCGACCGGCCCGACCGGATCGCGGAACGGTTCGTGGCGCTCGGCGCACGACTCATCCATCTCGTCGATTTCGATGGCGCCCGGGCCGGGACGCCGGCAAACCTTGAAACGGTCGGAACGGTTGCGGCGCGCGTCGCCGTCCCACTCCAGCTGGCCGGCGGGGTCGATTCGGCGGAAGGGATCCAGCTCGCGTTTGCCGCCGGCGCGACGCGGGTCGTCCTGACCACGGCGATCGCGGACCGGCCTGACGACCTGCGCGCCTGTCTCGCCGTGGCGGGCGACTGGCTCGCGGTGGGAGTCGATCCGCGGCCTGAGCGGCTCGCCGCCTTCCACTGGCATCGTGCCGTGCCGCCGACCGTGGACGGCCTCGTCGGCGAGCTGGTCGGCGCCGGCGTCGCACGGTTCGTGCTGAGCCACGGCGGCGCGGAGCCGGACCTCGCGTACACAGAACGGCTCGTTCGGTCGTACGATGCCGAGATCCTGGTAGCCGGCGGCGTCCGTGATCTCGACGGACTCCTTCGCCTGCGCGACACCGGCGTCGCCGGCGTCATCCTCGGCGAGGCAGTCCTCTCCGGGGCTCTCGACTTTCCTGCAGCCGTGGAGGCCGCCGCGTGACCGCCATAACGTTGCCCTGGACTCGTGGATCGACCCATGCCTGCTGAGCCCCGAGGCAAACGGCGTCGCGGCACCCAGCAGGGGGGCCGGCGCGCCGCTCCTCGCCGCGATCCGAGCGTGGCCCGTCGTGCAACGCAACCGGTCGGGCGCGCGACGGTCTCAACCCGTTTGCCGGGGATCCCGTGGCTGGCTGCCGGCGCCGTCGTCATCGTGCTGCTGATCGTCGGGTTCTTCGTTCTTCGGCCGACTGGCCCGGGTGGGACCGGGATTGCCGGGTGCCCGAGCGGTCAGCCACCGGCGCTGGGGGCCGGCCAGACGCGGACGGTCACCCTGGCCACTCCGAAGGGCTCGATCGTGATCAAGGTCGAGGCGAACCTGTCGCCGATTGCCGCCGGGAACTTCGTCGCGCTCGCATCTTGCGGCTTCTTCAACGGAACCCTGTTCTACCGGACGCCGACCCTCCCGGACGGGACAGCGTTCGTCATCCAGGGCGGCGCCCCGCCCGGCACCAAAACGGGCGGCCCCGGGTACCTGATCAAGGACGAACCGGTGACGGCCACCTACAAGCGCGGAACCGTGGCGATGGCCCGTTCGGGGGCACCGAACAGCGTCGGCTCGCAGTTCTTCATCGTCCTTGACGACAAGGATGCAGAGACCCTCAGCGCCGCGAACACCTATCAGATCATCGGCAACGTGACGACCGGCATGGAGGCCGCGGATGCGATCTTCGCCGCGTCAAACGGCGTCGAGCTGCCGGCCAACCCGATCAAGGTCACGACCGCGACGGTGGCCAACCCCTGAAGGCCCCAACCAACGAAGAAGGAGTCCATCGATGACCCGTGCCACCATCGCCACCGACCTCGGCAACATCGAGGTCGAGCTGTTCGACGAGAGCGCGCCAAAGGCCGCGGCCAACTTCATCAAGCTCGCCGGTGACGGCTTCTACGACGACGTCATCTTCCATCGCGTGATCCCCGGCTTCGTCGCGCAGGCCGGCGACGGTGAGTACGGCAAGAAGGCGTCGCTCGAGCGCGGCCGGGTTGGGACCGGGGGCCCCGGCTACAAGTTCGAGGACGAGCCCATCAGCGGCGACTACGTCCGCGGCGCGCTGGCGATGGCCAATGCGGGACCGAACACCAACGGGAGCCAGTTCTTCATCTGCCACCAGGACCTGACCGGCAAGTTGCCGAAGAACTACACGCTGTTCGGCCAGGTGACGAAGGGCATGGACGTCGTCGACAAGATCGTCGGCGCCCCGCGCGACAGCCGGGACCTCCCCAACGAGCCGGTTGCCATGACCTCCGTCACGGTGCATCCGGCCGAAGGTTAAGGAATTTACACTCGGTCCCGCGTCAAAACCCTTGGAAAACGGCCCGGGAACGGGTAGGATGTCGTCGCTGCTCAGTCAGCGCTGCCCCAGCGACAAGGTCATGGGTAGGTAGGGTCAGGGT
>JBDTNS010000259.1:0-3384 GCA_039933675.1 Chloroflexota bacterium | reverse complement strand
GGACGTGTGCGCGTCGAGTGCGAGGTAGACGGTGCCATCCGGCCCGATGACCGGCGCGAGCGGGCCCGGACAATAGCCAGCTTCATGCTCGGACTCGGGTCCTGGGCTGGGATGAACGAGCTTGTCCGCCAGCGCGAAGGGCCAACCAACAAGAAGGCCTGTGGACGGATCAAGGGCAAAGATCGTATCGCCGAAGTCGCTGTACACGACGGCCATGCCCCGCGCGCCGATGACAGGTGCGAACGGAGAGGTCGATTCGCAGGATCCTGTATCGCCAGTCGGCGGCTCAGCCGCCGCGAAGGGCAGCGCTACCGAGGTGTCGAACACCATGATGAGACGGCTCGTTAGACCAGCCACGATCGACGACAGAACGAGCGGATTTCCGAACCTGTCGAACGAGGGTGCAGACGCCAAGCCGACCACTGTGGTCGGGTATCGAGGCAGAATTCCCTTCAAGTCAAAGGCAGTGATCCCGCTCATCGCGGTGTCGCCATCTTCGCCCACGGCATAGGCCGCGCCATCCGGCCCGATGGAAACGCAGCACGACGCGTTCTGTGGCAGGACGACACCCGCCGTCGTGGCGCCCGCGGTGTCGATCGATTGCAGGAACCAGTGAGCGGAATCGTCAGCACCCTCGACGTCGATTCCGTCATTCGCGACCGCCGTGAGGACGCGTAGTGAATCGCCCACGAGTCGGCTGGCAATGACGACATCGTCGATCTCGACAGGCCATCCCGGACGTGCACGGCCGGAGGCGTCGAACGCGTATGCGCGCCCCGAATCCAGGCCTCCTGTCAAGTTTCGGATCGTGCAGAGGAATCGGACAGAGCCGTCCTCGACGGGCATCGGCGTATCGCAGAACGCCACGCCGTCGAGCGTCAGCGGCCACCCGGTAGCCGAGTGACCGCGAGAATCGAGACGCGTCACAACGGTCGAGCCACTCGCGGCAGGGACCTCGACGTACAGGCTCCCGTCTCCTGCGGCCGCCATAAGTACGCCGTGCGACGACTGCTCGCGAGCGGAGCCGCGAACCAGGTTCTCGGACGTGGCGGGCGGTGTGGACGGTGGCGGATCTGAGGCGGCGGAGGCGGCCGAGCTCGAAGTTGGTTCGATCGACCTCGCCGCGCCTGACGAGGCCGACGCCGCGGTGACGATCGTGATGCTGGAGGTCGGCGGCGCGGACGACGAGCAAGCGACGACAACGATCGCGCTGATCACGAGAACGACGACCGGAGAAAGCGCCTTGGACATCCGGTTGCTCCTAGGGGGAGTGTGCAGCCTGAAGACGCGCCGTGAACGGTTCTGTCACCGCCATGTCGGCGAACCGACACGCTCGGGTGACAGCGCCTTTGTCGGCCCGACCGAAGGCGTGACTGTCGCCGCGGATCGATCGGCAACGGGGTAGGCTCGGGCGATGACCGCTCGTCCGATCGTCGTCTGCCTGCCGGACCTTCCCGAGCGGGCCCACATGGGCGATCTGCCGGCGAACGTCGACGTCCGGCTGGCGGCGACCGAGCCGGGGGCGGTGCCGGATCTCGCGGAGATCGACCTCATCGTGCCGTTCACGCCCACGCGCGGGCCGCTCCTCGAGCTGCTCGATGGGGGAGCGGGCCGGCTGCAGGTCATCCAGACCACGACGGCCGGCGTCGATTGGCTCGTCGGCCGGGTGCCGTCGCACGTCAGGGTGTGCAACGCCCGGGGCGTGTACGACGCGCCGCTCGCGGAGTGGGTCGTCGGTGCGATCCTCGCCGTGCAACGCGGGCTCATCCAGTCGCGGGATGCCCAAGCCCGTCGAGCGTGGGTGGCGATCGAGCCGCCCGAGCTCGGCGGCCGTCGCGTCGTGATCCTCGGCCTCGGCTCGATCGGGACGGCGATCGCGGACCGCCTCCGGCCGCTCGGTGTCGAGGTGATCGGCGTCGGCCGAACAGGGCGGGCCGGGGTGCGCGGCCTCGCTGACCTCGACGAGATCCTTGGCACCGCCGACGTCCTCGTGAACATGCTGCCCCTGACGCGCGAGACGGTCGGCCTGCTGGACGCGCGACGGCTCGGTCTCCTGCCGGAAGGCGCGCTCGTCGTGAACGGCGGCCGCGGCCGGACGATCGAGACCGCCGCGCTCGTCGCGGAGCTCCGGGCCGGCCGCCTCCGTGCCGCCCTCGACGTGACCGATCCAGAGCCGCTCCCGCCGGATCATCCGCTCTGGGATCTGCCCAACGTCCTGATCACCCCGCACATGGCCGGCGACTCCCCGGCGTCGACGGTCCGGGCGTTCGCTCTCGCTGGCGACCAGATCCGTCGATATGCGGCCGGCGAGACGTTGATCAACGAGGTCGCGCGCTACCTCCTCGAGTGACGTCGGCTTCCTCGACCGGCGGCCCCGTCGGCCCACGGTCGCGCCGCAGCCGGATCCAGGCGCAATTCAGCTATGCGTTCGAGAAGTCAGCGGTCCTCGGGATCTGCGCGGGCGGCGTGCCAGGCACGATCGCGATCTCGGTTCGATTGGTCAGTTCGATGGCCCGCGGGTCGCCCGCCTGCCGCTCGCCGTTGATGTAGACCGCAACCGGGCCCGGCACGCAGGGGCCTCCGACACATGACTCGCTGAGGGGCACGCCCCATTCGATGAACAGCTCGCCCAAGGTGTTCTGCCTCGCGTCGGCCGACTCGGTGTGGACGATCCCGCTCGAGTCGTGGGTGTGGAGCGGGGAGATGCACGGCTGGATGCACAGCTCGATGCCGCCATATGCTGGACCCGCCGGCTCGTCGAACCGGCGCACTGCCGGGTCGTCGATCGCGATCCCGATCCCGGCCGGCACCACGACCGGCTCGCCGTCGATGAACACGTCGAGATGTGCGTGGACGTGGTTGCTCAGGAACTCCTTGGGCTGCGGCTTGAGGCCGGCCGCGACCGTGCGAGCCATCGGATCCGGCGGGGCAGCCCAACGGACCGCGGCCGGCGGAGGGGACGAGGGTGGGCCCGCGCTCGCCACCCCGGCGCTCGCCGCCCCGGCGCTCGCCACCCCGGCGATCGCGACCGATGGAGCCGGTGACGCACCTTGCGGTCCGCAGGCAACCATGACGAGAACGCATGCGAACGCGAGTGCCCGGGGGCCAGATGCGCGCACGCTCATGTCTGCTTCCCTCTCGCGCCGATTGGAGGCCACCTTAAGCGCTCTGGCAATGGGTCGCGAGGATGGAGACCAGCGGAGACCCGGGGGCGGGGCCGCTGCCATGGCACTCGCGAACGGGCAGGCGCCGCGCCTGGGCCGTCCGACCCCGGATCCGAGCTCGCCGGGAGCGGGGGAGTGGACATCGATCCATCATGGCCGACCAGAGGTCGGAAGCTCGCACGCTTGGTCTGGGAGGCGGTCGCCGAGGCCCGGGGCGCCT
>JBDTNS010000258.1:0-3398 GCA_039933675.1 Chloroflexota bacterium | reverse complement strand
TGACGATGGAGGGCGAGGCCGTCCAGGGCGAGATGCTGGCGATGGCCATGGCCGCGCGGAACAGCGGGGGGATCGTGATCGCCCAGGTCCGCCAGCTCGCCACTCGCGGCAGCCTGCGCATGCGCGACGTCAAGGTGCCGGGAGCGCTGATCGATCACGTGTACGTCGATCCCGAACAGTGGCAGACCTACATCACGCGAGATTCGCCGTTCTACGCCGGGGCCATTCGCAGGCCGGCCGGACCCGAGGCGCCGTTGGCGCTCGACATCCGCAAGGTGATCGCGCGCCGCTCGCTGCTGGAGTTCCCGCGGGGCGCCATCTGCAATCTCGGGTTCGGGATCAGCCAGCTCATCGGACGGGTGGCCTGGGAGGAAGGCATCACCGACCAACTGGTCCTGACCGTCGAGCAGGGCATCTTCGGCGGCGTGCCGGTGGCCGGCAACGAGGGCGGCGCCGGGTTCAACTACCAGGCCATGATCGACCAGCCGTACATGTTCGACTTCTACGACGGCGGCGGGCTCGACGTGGCAAGCCTGTCCTTCGCCGAGGTGGACGTCGAGGGGAACGTGAACGTGCATGCCTTCGAGGGCCGTGTGCGGGGCCCGGGCGGGTTCCCGAACATCAGTGCCCGGACGCCGAAGATCTGTTTCGTCGGAACGCTGACCGCGCGTGGGCTCCAGGTCGAGATCGACGACGGGATCACGGTCACGAACGAGGGCAGCCTGGGCAAGTTCGTCCCGCGGGTGCGCGAGATCTCGTTCAACGGCCGGCTGGCGCGCGAGCGCGGGCAGGAGGTCCGCTACATCACGGAGCGAGCGGTCTTCGCGCTGGACGACCACGGACTGGTCCTGACCGAGGTCGCCCCGGGGATCGATGTCGAGGCCCAGGTGCTCTCGCAAATGGGTTTCCGTCCGCGCGTGGCCGACGACCTGCGCACCATGGACCGACGGCTCTACGCGACCGGGCCGATGGGCCTCGCGGCCGACTTCGGAGCCGCGACGTGACCGAGCTCATCTCGCTCGAGCTCGGCGTCGTCGCCCACCTCGAGCTCGTCAATCCACCGCTCAATCTCGTGACCCGCGAGCTCACGGAGCAGCTCCACGACGCGCTGACCACCCTGGCCACCGCGGACGACGTGCGAGCCGTCGTCGTGACCGGCCGCGGTGACCGCGCCTTCTGCGCGGGCTCGCACATCGGCGAGTTCGAAGGCCTCCGCGGCCGCGTGGCTGAAGGCAAGCTGCTCCTCGAGAAGCTCGTCTACCGCCAGCTTGCGGACCTGCCCATGCCGACGATCGCCGCCATCGAGGGCGATGCCCTGGGCGGCGGACTCGAGCTGGCGTTGTGCTGCGACCTGCGCATCGCGTCGGCAGGCGCACGGCTGGGCATGCCCGAGGTGCGCCTGGCCGTGCTGCCGGGCAGCGGCGGCACCCAGCGCCTGCCGCGGCTCGTCGGGCCGGCGCGGGCCAAGGAGCTGATCCTGACCGGTCGGATCATCACCGCCGACGAGGCCGGCCGAATCGGACTGGTCAACGAGGTCGTGCCGGCGGGCGAGGCCCGCGCGCGTGCCGACACCGTCGCCGATGAGATCGCGGCCCGCGGGCCACTCGCCGTCCGGGAGGCCAAGCGACTCATCGACGCCGCAATGGACCTGGACCTGGATGCCGGCCTGGCTGCCGAGCTGGACGCATCGGAACGGGTCTTCGCCAGCCAGGACATGGTGGAAGGCGCGCAGGCGTTCTTCGGCAAGCGCGACCCCAGCTACCGCGGCCGGTGAGGCCGATGCCAACCGAGGATTTGCCCCATGACTGAGATCGGCCGTTTCGGCGTGTTCCTGCCCTCGTACATCTGGGAGGGCGACGGCCCGGAGCGGGCACGCGGCATCAAGGCGTTCGCGCGGACGGTCGAGGACCTCGGCTTCGACTCCCTGTTCGTCACCGATCACCTGCTCGCCGCGAAGCGGTTCTACTCGGTGTCGTTCCTCGAGCCGATCGCGGCCCTCGCGATCGCCGCGGGCGTAACCGAGCGGGTCCGCCTCGGGACGTCGATCCTGATCATGCCGCTGCGCAATCCGGTGCTGCTCGCCAAGGAGCTGGCCACGCTCCAGTTCCTGTCCGAGAACCGCCTGGTCCTCGGCGCCGGCGTCGGCTGGAACGACGCCGAATACGAGGCGGTGGGGGTCCACAAGTCGGAACGCGGGAAGCGCACCGACGAGATGCTGGACATCATGGTGCCGCTGCTCGAGGGCGAGACCGTGACCTATCACGGCCGCTACTACTCGGTCGACGACCTGTTCATCGAGCCAACCGCGTCGCGGCGCCCCGAGCTCTGGATCGGCGGCGGATCCCAGTTGGCGGACTCGAAATCCCCTGACCTGCCGCGCTTCGTCGAGTCGGTGAAGGCACGGGTCCTCCGCTCGGATGGCTGGATCCCGCGCCCCACCTGCCCGCCCGACGACATCGCCCGCGACTGGGTGGAACTGCAGGCGTACTACCGCGAGCACGGCCGCGACCCGAGCGAATGCGTCGTCGCCCACGAGAACTTCCTGCACCTGGTCCTGACCAACGACCCGGTGAAGGCGCGCGAGGCGCAGCATCGGGCCTTCCTCAAGGTGATGAGCGCCGAGCGCGGCGAGCGATACCTCGAGTCCGTCTACCTGTTCGGGACGCCGGACCAGGTGATCGCCTCGATCCAGGCTCGCGTCGATGCGGGCGTCGAGTATTTCGTCCTGCACACGATGACGCCGGATCCGGCCCAGCTCCACGACTGGGTGCGCGAGATCATTCCCAACGTCGTGTTCCCGCCGACGGCCGGCCCGGTGCGGCGCATGTCGCCTGCGTTGTCGTGACCCAGCGGGTCGGCCTCATCGGGATGCCGTTGAAGCGACGCCACTCGCAGGTCATGCACGACGCCGCGTTCGACGCAGCCGGGATGGACGCCCGCTATGTCCTGCTCGAGCTCGAGGCCGATGCCGTCGAGCGCGCCGTCGACGACGCGCGCGGGCCCGAGTGGCTGGGCCTCGGCGTCACCGCTCCCTACAAGCTGGTGGTCGCTGGGCTGTGCGACGACGTGGAAACCGATGCCGCGACGATCGGCGCGGTGAACAACGTCGTCCGGACCCGGTCCGGCCGGCTCATCGGATTCAACACGGACGCGCCCGGCTTCCAGGCCGGCGTGGAGCTCGCGATGGGCCGATCGCTCGTGGATGCCGATGTCGTCGTCGCCGGTGCCGGCGGCGCAGCCCACGCGGTCGTGTTCGCCTGCCTCCGCGCCGGCGCGCGGCGGGTGACCGTGGGCAATCGGACGGTGGCATCCGCGACCGCCCTCGTCAAGCGATTTGACGACGTCGGAACCGGTGCCCGGTCGGCGGCTGAGTCCTCGGGCAGACCGCGAGAAGCGGA
>JBDTNS010000257.1:0-3413 GCA_039933675.1 Chloroflexota bacterium | reverse complement strand
CGTCGCGCCCGAGGTCGTGTCGTCATCGGCCCAACTCGAAGATCTCGGCGCTCGGGGGGTCATCGTTCCTCCGCCAATTGCCGACCAGCAGGACCCGTCCGTCGGCGAGTAGAACCGCCGCATGGTCGACCCTCTGGATCGCGGTCATGGCGGTTGGCGCGAAACTTCCGGTCGCCGGATCCCAGATCTCGGCGACCATCCGGAGATGGTCCTCCTGCTGCTGGCTGGTGCCACCGGCCACCAGGACCCGGCCGTCAGCCAGGAGGGTCGCCGTCGGGTTGATCCGATGCTCGATCACGGATCCGGTCGCCGTGAGTGCCTGGGTGACGGGATCCCAGATCCGCGCCTGCGACGCGTCGATCACAAGCACCCGCCCATCGCCCAACGTCACTCGCACTCCCGGGATGCTCGTTGGCGGAGTTGCCGGCGGAGCGATGCTCGAGATGCTGAACAGGCCAGTGATGGGATCCCAGATCTCCGCGGCAATCGTCGGCAGAGGGCTGCCCGATCCGTCATCGAATGCGCCGCCCCAGAACAGGACCCGACCATCCGGCTGGATCGTGGTTCGACCGGACATTCGGTGTACCGACGGAGTCCCGACCATCGTGAACGCTCCGGTCGCGGGATCCCAGACTTCCGCCGGGACGAGGTCGAGTCCGCCGGAGACCAGCACGCGGCCGTCGGCGAGGAGAGTCGCGCTATGGCCGTCGCGGGGGAACGTGAGGTCGCCCGACTTCGCGAAGGTGCCGGTCGCCGGATCGAAGATCTCGCTCGTGCCTTCAGCCAGATACCCGCCGGCGACGAGGACTCGGCCATCGCGCAGCCGCGTGGCGGTCGGATTCCTGCGGGTCGTGGTCATGGGACTGGTCAGGGTGAACGTGCCCGGAACCGCTGCCCCGACCACTCGCGGCACTGAGCTGGCAGGCGAAGCGGGTGCTGCCGAGCCATCCGGGTGGCGTGCGCCGGCGCTCACGACCAGGCCCGTCCCAACGACGACCGACAGGAGGACGCCGACGAGCAGCAGCGGCCGACCCAGGGGTCTGCGATCGCTCCGGCTCGGGGACCCGATTCGGCGGCGAGCGTGCGCCTGGGCCGAGATTTGCAGAACCATCTCGCTCCCGGGCAGCGTCTCGGTCCGGACGGCATCCGCGCGATCCGAGAGGAACCAGACGATGGCGCGATCGAGCTCGGCGGTGGTGTGTTCTTCAGCCACGGTCCATGCCTCCTTCGAGGGCCAGGCGAAGACGCTGACGCCCGACGCGAAGCCGGGAGCGGACGGTCTCGCGAGGAATGCCGAGCAGCGTCGCGGTCTCATCGATCGTGTAACCGGCGTGGAGATGCAGGACCACCACGGCGCGATGGGCCGGACCGAGGTCATCGAAGGCGCTCCGCATCGCGGACCGCTCCGGGAACCTGCTGGCAGCATGGTCGACAACGGAGACCTCGGGCATCGGGATCTCGGCGACCGTGGGCGCCCGGAAGAGCCGGCTCGCCCACAGCAGCCGGAAGCGCTGTTCGCGCGCCGCCTCTCGAACCACGATCTGATCGAGCCACGGGCGAAGGCGCTCGCGGTCCCGCAGGGATCGACGCGAGCGCCACGCCCGTTCGAGCGCACTTTGGACAATGTCCTCCGCAGATCGAACGTTGCCGGACACGAGTCCCGCGAGGCCGATCAGGCGGTCGTAGTGATCGGCAACAAAGGCTTGGAGCGTGTCGTCGGCGGCGTCCAAGGCTGGGAGCGGTTGGCCGAACGACAAGGCCGCCTCGTGTGGCCGCGTGCGTTCATCCCCTCTGAGATCGGCCACTGCTGGGGCACCTGGTACGGGCTCTGGACAACTACATAGACCGAGCCAGAGGCTCAAACGGGTCACTGCCATCGGCGATGAGCGAGGGAACCGGTTGCAACGCGAACGCCGTCTCGTCCGGATCCCCGCGGATTGTTGTCGCAGGAACACGCGACACGCGACGGTCAGTTGCTCACAAATCGATCAGGTACATGGATCGAGTCGAGGATCGGCTGCGTCAAGGTGGCGAAGGCCTGCAGATCGGTCGTCGAGCTTCCCTCCCAGACCACGGCGAACAGATGGTCGCCGGCCGGGTACGGGAGTGAGGTCATGAACAGCCGGAGGGGTCCAGCGCCGCCGACGCCGTACGGCACCGTCCCCCAGTGCGCAGGGTCGCTGAAGAAGTCCGCACAGCGAGGGTTGGAAGGGCAGTCGGGCTCACCGAAGTCCGCCGACTTTGACACGCCGACGGTAAGGACGGTCCCGCTCATTCCTGCGATCGTCGCCGGCATTGGCTGCTCGATGACCGCGAAGTCGGGGTTGGTCGTCAACCACCCCAGGATCGCATCGGGCGTGCCGGCGACCTCCTTCAGAAGGGTCCCTTCCGGCGCTGACCGGTGATTGCTCACGACGGCCCGAATGTCTTTCCAAAGAAGAAGCTTGTTTCCGGGACGATCGTCGCGGCTCAGGGCCAGCTCGCCGGTCGAGTTCTCGGCCACGTCCCAGCCCGCGGGGACCTGGATCGCCAGGCCCGGAAAGAACCCGCCTGCGCCCGTCACGTACGGCCCGGGCGCAACCTTGGGGCACGATCCTCCAAGGCACTCGATCAGCTGGGGTGCCGCACTGGCGATCGCGGGCGTTGCGCTCTCCGAGGGAGCCGGCGCCGATGTGGCTTGACCAGATGCGGTCGGCGGCGGCACGTTGCTTGTCGAGCAGCCGTTCAATGCGATGATCGCGAACGCCAGAACTGGAGCCCGGACAAGGGCGGCCGCTCGGATCCTGAGGGCTCCGGTTCTGCGCGTGCTGTGCGCCTCGGCGACCCGCTTGGTCGTCCGCCTATTCGGCATTCGGTCCATAGCCATGACTCCCTCCATACCGTTCGCAGGGCGACGGTCAACATCCGCGAGCCGGACGTGTCCGTGAACGAAGGTACGGCCGTTGCCAGGAGCGGCCCGAGGGCGCTGGCATCGTCGAAGGCCCCGCTGGTCAGTCGAGTGCGTCGCAGATGGGCTGCAGGGCCGTGGTGTCGCCCCGCTCGAAGTAGTCGCCGAAGGGGTGCCGCCCGCCGGATGCGAGCACCTCGCCGGTCGCCTGATCCACGAGGGCGGTGCCCACGTCGAGGAGGATGGATCCGCCGTCCGGCAGCCAGACACGGCTGAAGAGCCCGCTCGAGCGCGCGGTCCCGCTGTCGACGTTGCCAGGCTCCGAGAGGTTCTGGACGACCGTATCGTGTTGGATCCAGAGGACGTATGCACCGTTATCGGGGTTGGAGAACGTCCCCAACAGGGACTCCCGGAAGTGCTTCTGGACGAGGTTGCCTGCCGCGTCGTAGTAGCGCTTGCCGACGACCGATCGCTCCTGGGAGAACAGCAGCTCGGTGCCGTCGCAGATGATGCCGCTCGGCTCGTC
>JBDTNS010000256.1:0-3425 GCA_039933675.1 Chloroflexota bacterium | reverse complement strand
GAAATGCGCGTCGAAGCGGGTCAAGATGGGACGGCCCCTGTCGATGCCGGTGGCCGAAGGGTCAGCGCAGGATCTCGATGAGCAGGACCAGCCATCGGTGATCCGGACGATCAACCCCCACAGGGAGGCAGACACGATCCAGTAGATCCCGCTTGGCCGCCGAGGTCGGACGGTGCGTTATGCGACGTGTCCTGCCTAGATCGAATCATCTCAGCAGGGTTGCCTCGAGCGTTGACGCGAGCCACCGCTCGTAGTGCTCCGGACTCCATCCGCACTGGAAGACGAGTTGCGCATACACGGCTGACGATCCGAGCGTGTAGAGCACGTCGGTGACCTCGTCGACATCGGCGCCAGTCGTGGCGGCGCGGGCGGCGGCCACTCGGCGGAGGTCGGCCCGGCGGTGCTGCCGGCCCTGGTCGCGGCGCTCGGCCAGCTCGGGATCGGCCGCCGCGGCCGCCTCGGCGGCCTCGAGCAGCGCCGCGCTGCGGACGTGGAGAGCGGCGGTGAATCGCGCGAAGAGAGCCAGGATTTCCGGACCGGGCGCCTCGATCGTCTGCCGGAACCAGTCGCGCTCGCGGACCAACACCGAAGCGTCGTCGCCGCCGAGGGCGAGCCCGATCGCCTCACCGAGCAGGGCTCGCTTGGTCGGGAAGTCGAGGTACACCGTCCGACTCGCCACGCCCGCCTCGGCGGCGATGTCGGCAACGCTCGTTGCCGCGTAGCCAGGCTCGATGAAGAGCCGGGTGGCCGCAGCCACAATACGGAGCCGGGTCTCCCGGGCACGTTGATCACGGGCGGCCGACCGGTACGGTCGCTTCTTGACATTCACGTCCACTGCGTCAGATGATGGCATTTCGCTACACACTATATGCAGCTAACATAGGGAGTCGTGGACATGGCGATCGGAAGTGCGGAGCAGCCGACGGTGGGGCCGAGCGGCCGGCAGCCCGGCGCCTTGCTGAAAGCGAGCGCGGTAGCAACGGCAGCGTACGCCCTCCTGCTGGGATTGCTCGTCGTGATCATCTACCTCGAGGACCAGTCGATCACGGTGCCACTGGTGGTCCTCAGCGCGGTCGGCTTCATCGTGGCGGCCGTGATGACCGCGACCCACCGACACTGGACAGCGTCGCTGGCGTTGGCCTATTCCCTGATCGCGCTGGCGGGCGACGGCCCCCACCAGATCCCAGAGATCGTAAATCCGACATCAGCCTCACACACGATTTTTGCCGTGCTCCTCATCGTCGGCGGACTGGTGGCGATCGCGTTCGCGCTGAGGGCAGCGATCAGTCGCTGACCGAGGAGCGGATGACCACCAGCATTTCATCAGCACTCGGAGCCATCGTCCCCACATCAGGCCAATGCAGGGAGCGGCAGCTTGAGTGGAAATCACACCGGTATCGGGAGCGTTCATCCGCGGATGGGTTCGAGGTCGCAGGCGAGCCAGTAACGGTCTGCAACGAAGCCACCGCCTAGATGGGCGCTCGTTCCGGTGCGGGCGACGACGCGACCACGGGTGACAGACGTGCCGGTACCCACTCGCCGGCGGTGTGCATCCCGATCGAAAGGGCCGGGAAAGGGCGGCGTCGTCGAGCGAGAGCGCTTGATCCCGGCTGCTCAGGCTAACGATGGCCTTCGACCCAGGCGCGCAGTCGAGTCTTCCCTTCGTCGGCCACATCAAGGAGATCGATCCGCCCGATCAAGGTGTCGGGGTCGATCAGACGTTCTCGGAGGAGCGCTCCGGCAAAGTCCATGTCCTTCCAACGGCCGGCCACCAGCTTCGAGACGACGCAATCGTGCGGCTCGAGGCAGAGGCCGCGGCCTGGTTCGGTGTTGGGCGTCTCGAGGCTGATGAGTCGCTCGCGCCAGCCGGACGGCAAGACGGCGGTCGCGACGCTGACGCCCTGGGCGTAGTAGCCGTAGGTCTCGTGGAACTTCGATAGCTCCCCGATGGCACCGTCGACCTGGTCGGCCTTCTCATCGGCTGGGTCGTCGAGGAAGGCGAGATCGGCCTCGATTGACGTCGTCGCTTCGAGCGGCAGGTCCGCGTCGGGGATCGTGCCCAGGATCGACTGGCTACCGATCACGAGGATGTCGCGCTCGCCCACGACCGTGGACGCGGCTCGCAGGACGTGCTCGAGCTGCTGTCGCCTCACGCCGGCGCGCGATGGTCAAGCGCTCGGAATGCACCGAGGACACCCGCCCGCACGTCGTCCGGCAGCACCCCTGCGAACGGTGAGTTCTGGCGGAGCTCGATGGCCAGCGGCGTCTGCGCGGTGAGCGTATGCAGGACCGCCTCAGGGCCGGAAGCAAGGACAGACTGCCAGATGGCGAGCCAGTGAGCACTCCGGCCCGTGGGATGCGTGATCCGGAGGCGTTCAAGGTTCGACCGCCCGTGCTCGAGGGTACCGACGGGGTCGGCGGCGAGGCGACCGGCTACGGCTCCATGGAGCCAGAGCGATTGACGCTGGTCCCGGTTCAGTCCGGGAGCGGACGCGATCCGGCTCGCGAATGCAACGACCTCACCCCGGCGAAGACGTCGCTGTTTCGGACTCCGCTCACACGTCAGCAGCCCTCGATCGCACAGATCGACGACATGCTGTCGCGATGACCCGAGGATCGCCGCGGCATCGCCGGTTCGGATCAGATCATGGTCGTGCATGGAGGCATGGTCCCACCGAAACACAAGAAACGCAAGATGGTCAGACCGATCAGGGCTATTCGCGAGCCGTGGCGGTCGACAACCCAGATCTGATCACGCGGCGAGTCCGTGGAACTCGTGGATCAGCCCGCCGAGGAGGTCCCGCCGGCGAACGTTCCCGGGATGGGCCGGCACCGGGTCCCGGGCTGCGGCAATCGGGGTCGCGAGTGAGAGTGCGCGATGTGGTCGCCTGCTGTTGTAGTGCTCGGCGTAGGTCCGAAGCGTTTGATCGAGGTGTCTTCGACCGAGGATGAGCGACCAGTCGAGGCACTCCGCCCGGATGGTCTCGATCACTCGCTCGGCGTAGGCGTTCGCATTCGGGGCCCGGATCGGCGTGAGGATCACCCTCGCCCGTTCCGAGCGCAGGACGTCGTCGAACGCTCGGCTGAACTTCGTGTCCCGGTCACGGATGAGGAACCGGACGGGAGTCCGGCGGTCATCGAGGTCCACGGCGAGGTTCCGCGCCTATTGGGCCACCCAGGCGGAGTCGGGGTGAGCGGTCGAGCCCGTCAGGTGGATCCGTCGGCTCCCGAGCTCGATGAACACGAGCACGTAGAGCGTCCGCAGCCAGGCGGTCTGTCGACGTGCTGAGACTTTGTCACCTGAACTGGGCTGAGACTTTGTCACTGTCGCTGCCAGTGACGCCAGGGATGGATCGGTCCTGGTTCTCGTTCGAGTGGTTCGAGCGGTGACGCCGGACGGTCGCCGATCGGACCCGAGACGTCTG
>JBDTNS010000255.1:0-3425 GCA_039933675.1 Chloroflexota bacterium | reverse complement strand
GCGGCGCGATCCGCCGTGCGTGCCGCGATCGACGATGAAACAGCCGGCAGCGCCCTCGCCTGGTATCACTACGCGCTGGGTGACGTGCTCGTCGGGACCGGTGACCGTGCCGGCGCGGCCGATGCATACAAGGCCGCGCTCGCTGACGATCCGCGTTCCCACCTTGCCTACTGGGGGCTCGCCCGGGTGGCCGCTGCGAACGGCGACCTCAACGATGCCATCGTCAAGCTGGACAAGGCGATCGCGATCGTCCCGCTTCCCGAGTTCATCGCCCGCCGTGCCGACCTCTACCGGATGCGCGCGGCGGACGGGGACGCCGGACGCGAGGCGGCCGATCGCAAGACGGTCCTCGCCATCGCTCGGCTCGCGGGTGCGGCTGCCAACGTGTACGACCGGATCCTGTCGCTCTATCTTGCCGGGACCGGAAACGATCCCGTACGTTCACTCACGCTCGCCCAGGGCGAGATCGCGATCCGCAAGGATGTCTACGGCTACGACGCGCTCGCCTGGGCACTCCTGGCCAACGGCCGCGCGGCGGAGGCCGATGCCGCGATGAGCACAGCGCTCGCATTCGGGACGCGCGATGCGAAGCTCCTCTATCACGCCGGGATGATCGCGTCCGCGCTCGGCGACACGACCCGGGCGCGCGACCAGCTCAGCGCCGCCCTCTCGCTCGATGCCAGCTTCGATCCATTTGCGGCGACTCTCGCCCAGGCCAAGCTGGCAGCACTCCGATGAGGCCCCAGGCCATGCGCCGACGCCGGTTGATCGGAGTCTGGCTGGGGATCGCGGCCGCCCTGCTGGTCCCGGCACTTGCAGCGGCGCACCCGCTCGGCAACTTCACGATCAACCACTACACGGGCCTCCGTGTCGAACCGGACCGGGTTCTGCTCGATGTCGTCATCGACCAGGCGGAAATCCCGGCGTTCCAGTCTCGCCTGGACTTCGATACCGACGGCGACGGCCAGGTCTCCGACGCCGAAACCGACGCAGGTCGAGGGGTCGCGTGCAACAAGCTGACGCCTTCAATCGGGCTTGCAGTGGGGGGCGCACCACAGACGTTGACGCTCGTCGAGGCGGGGCTGACCTTCCCACCCGGCGTCGGTGGACTCTCGACCATGCGCCTCGTCTGCGGCTTCACAGTCGCGTTGTCCGCCCCCCTCGCCGCCGGCGCGGTCATCACCTACGCGGACAGCTCGTTCATCGATCGGCTCGGCTGGCGCGAGATCGTCAGCACCGGCTCCGGAGTCACCCTCGCGCCGCAGGCCGGCGGCGACCTCCGCACCGCCACGACGTCGTCACGGCTGACCGCCTACCCCACCAATCTGCTGACCCAGGCGCTCCAGGACCGGTCCGTGGCCATCATCGCGATGCCGGGCGGTGCGACGCTGGCGCCATTCGACATCGCGGATGCTGCGCCGCTCCCCGGCGTCGGGGGTGCATCCGGGGCGTCAACTCCGCCACCTGCAACCGTCGTGGGGGCCGTGGGCTCGACGCCGGCCCCCGCAACGGCCGGTTCCGTTCCGGGTGGTGTGACCAGCGGCGATCTTCCCTCGATCTTCCGCTCGGCCAACCTGTCACCGATCATCATCCTGATCTCCATCCTCACCGCTGCCGCCCTCGGGGCGGGCCACGCCCTCACCCCGGGACACGGCAAGACCCTGATGGCCGCCTACCTCGTCGGGACCAAGGGAACCCCCCTGCACGCGGCCGGACTCGGGCTGTCGGTGGCTCTGTCCCATACGCTCGGGATCCTGGTCCTGGCGGGGCTCGTCGTGGGGGCACAGGGCGTCCTGCCACCCGATTTCGTCGTCAAATTCGCGCCGCTCGTCGCCGCGTTCTCGATCGTTGCCATCGGAGGCTGGATGCTCTTCGGCGAGGGACGACGTCGCTGGCGGCTCCGGCGTGCGGATGGCGGCCAGACCCACGCGCACGGGGCAGGCGAGGCGCAGGAACATGGCGCCCAGCCCCATTCACATGACCACGGGCATGACCAGCATCACGACCACGGGCATGACCAGGGTCACGAGCACGCGCTCGTTCACGATCATGATCCCGCGGCCGCGCCGGGCGAGCACTCGCACGGCGGGGTTCGCCACAGCCACCTTCCCCGGGCCGGCTCGACCATCTCGTGGCGGAGCCTGTTCGTCCTCGGGCTCGCCGGCGGGCTCATCCCATCCACCAGCGCGCTCCTGATCCTGCTCGGTTCGATCGCGGCGGGCCGCCCCGCTTTCGGCTTCCTCCTGGTCGTTGCCTTCGGGATCGGGATGGCGCTCGTGATGGGCGGGATCGGCCTGGCGCTCGTCCTCGCGCGCGGGCGCCTCGACCGGATGGACGCGGGCAGCCCACTCGGGCGTATCGGAGCCTTCGTCCCGCTGGTCGCGTCGTTCCTCGTCTTTGGCTTCGGTCTGTACCTCACGTTCCAAGCCGTCGCCGGCAACCCGACGTTCTGAGGTGGCCCGCCTCGTCTAGGGCCCTTACCACAGGTGTCCGACACGGGGCTCTCTGCTAGGCTCCGCCGCGCATGCGAGACCTGACCGATCGCGCCCTCGATACGGCTTCCGCCCGCGGCGCTGCCTACGCGGACGTCCGGGTCGTCCGGCGCCTCGAGGAAAGCATCGCGATCAAGAGCGGCCGGGTCGAAGGCGTTGCCTCCGGCGAGAGCGAGGGATTCGGCGTTCGCGTCCTGGTCGATGGCGCCTGGGGCTTCGCGGCGTCGCACGAGCTCTCGACCGGCGAGGCCGACCGGGTCGCCGCCGAGGCCGTCCGGATCGCGCACGCGAGTGCGACCGCCCTGCGCAACCAGACGCGGCTCGACGATCGCCCGCCGGCGCGCGGGACCTACGAGACGCCGCTCGCGGTGGACCCGTTCGAGGTCCCGCTCGAGACGAAGATCGCGGACCTCCTGGCGGCGGACCAGGCGGCCAGCCACGTCAAGGGTATCGCCTTCACGGAGTCCAATTACGCGGCCCAACGCGAGTGGAAGACGTTCGCCGCGACCGATGGCAGCCTGACCGAGCAGGTCATCACCCACGTCGGTTCGGGGATCGAGGCGAACGCCATTGACGGCGACGAGCACCAGCGCCGGAGCTATCCGGACTCCGGCGGCGGCTGGGGCGGCGGTGGCTACGAACTGATCCGCGGGCTCGCGCTCCAGGACCACGCCGGCTCGCTCGCCGAGGAAGCGGTCGAGCTGCTGACCGCGCCGCAGTGCCCGTCGGGGCGGTTCACGATCGTCCTCGACCCGAGCCAGCTCTATCTCCAGGTCCACGAATCTTGTGGTCATCCGACCGAGCTCGACCGGGTCTTCGGGACCGAGGCGTCGTACGCCGGGACCAGCTTCCTGACCACCGACAAGCTCGACGAGGGTTTCCGCTACGGCTCGGACCTCATCGACATCGTGGCCGACGCGACGGCGCCCGGCG
>JBDTNS010000254.1:0-3426 GCA_039933675.1 Chloroflexota bacterium | reverse complement strand
CGGACCGTGGACCGCAGGGCCTGGTCGCGCAGCAAGTGGAAGTACTGGGCCGGTGTGGTGGCATTCGCCACCCGCAGATTGTCCTCGGCGCCGAGGGCCAGGAAGCGCTCCAGGCGGGCACTGGAGTGCTCCGGGCCCTGGCCCTCATAGCCGTGGGGCAGCAGCAGCGTCAGCCGGGAGGTCTGGCCCCACTTTGCAAATCCAGCGACGATGAATTGGTCGATGATCACCTCCGCGCCGTTGGCGAAGTCGCCGTACTGGGCCTCCCACAGCACGAGCGTCTCGGGCGCTTCGACCGCATAGCCGTACTCGAACCCCAGGCAGGCATACTCCGACAGCGGGCTGTCATGGAGTTCGAACGTGGCCTTCGCGCCGGCCAGGTTCTGGATCGGGGTGTACTCGCGGCCGTCGCCGACATCGTGCAGCACGAGGTGGCGCTGGCTGAACGTCCCCCGGCGGGTATCCTGGCCGGTGAGTCGGATCGGGATACCGTCAAGCAGCAGCGACCCGAGCGCGAGCGACTCGGCCTGGGCCCAGGCGATCGTCCCGGTCTCGAGCGCGCCGCGCCGACGCTCGAGCTGGCGGACGAGCTTGGGGTGGACGCTGAAGTCGGCCGGCGAGCGCACCAGGTCTTGCTCGATAGCGGTCAAGCGTTCCGCTGCCACACCCGTGTCGGGCGAACGCGGCTGGCGCGGCCGGCGAGGCGTCGAGCGTGTCTCGCCTTCCGCCCGAGGCTCCCGGTCCGAGCCGACCCCAAGTGATTCCTGGATCTCGTTGAGGTGGCGCTCGGCCGCATGGAGCTCTGCCTCGCCGGCATCCTCGTCCACGACGCCTTCTGCCACCAGGCTGCGCAGGTAGCGTTCCCGGACGGTCGGAAGGGTCGCGATCTTCTGGTACATCATGGGTTGCGTGTACGCCGGTTCGTCCTCCTCGTTGTGGCCGTGGCGGCGGTAGCCGACGACGTCGATGACGACATCGCCGTGGAACAGCCCGCGGTAGGCGACGGCGAGCCGGACTGCCCCCAGGCACGCCTCCGGATCATCGGCGTTCACGTGGACGATCGGCACGTCGAAGCCCTTGGCAAGGTCGCTGGCATAGGCCGTCGAGCGCCCCGACGCCGGCTCGGTCGTGAAGCCGAGCTGGTTGTTGGCGATCACGTGGATTGTGCCGCCGATCGAATAGCCGTCGAGCCGAGCCAGGTTGAGCGTCTCCGCGACGACGCCCTGGGCAGCGAAGGCCGCGTCGCCATGAATGAGCACCGCCATCGCGACCGTCGTGTCCCGCTCTGCGTGGACTCCGGTCCGGTTCGTCTGCTCGGCCCGGGCACGCCCTTCGACGACCGGGTTGACCGCCTCAAGGTGGCTCGGGTTGGGGGAGACCGTCACCCGGACTGGCCCGGCCGCGCTCTCGTAGACGCCATCGGCGCCGCGGTGGTACTTGACGTCGCTCGTCTCGCCGTCGAGCGGCAATTGAATCTCGGCGGTGGAGCGATTGCGCTCGAAGTCGGCGAAGATCGTCGCATAGGGCACGCCGACCACGTGGGCGAGAACGTTGAGCCGGCCGCGGTGCGCCATCCCGATCTCGACGGTGCGCGTCCCCGAGGCGGCGACCAGCTCGATGAGCGCATCGAGCATCGGCACGAGCACGTCGAGACCCTCGATCGAGAATCGCTTCTGGCCCAGGTAGGCCCGCTGGAGGAAGCGCTCGAACACCTCGACGTCGGCCAGGCGACGAAGCAGCGTGCGCCTTGCATCGGCGTCCGGACTGGTCCGATAGGCGCCCGATTCGATGGCGTGGCGCAGCCAGGCCCGTTCCTCGTCGCTGCCGATGTGCTCGACTTCGAAGGCGCTCGTCTCGCAATACGTACGCCGCAGTTCGGCCACGACGTCCGCCAATGTCTCGCCGGGCACGTCCACGGAGAGCACGGAGGCTGGGATCCGAGCCAGTGAGACGGCCGTCAGGCCCCAGGTCGCCGGGTCCAGAGACGGGTCGCCAACTGGCTCGCTGCCAAGCGGATCAAGACGCGCCGCACGGTGGCCGAACCGGCGGTAGGAGCGAACGAGCGCCATCGCGCCGGCCACTTCGGCCATCCCGGCCACCTGTAGCGGCTGGGCCGGCGTCGACGGCTGGGCCGGCGTGGAGACTGCCGGCGTCATGCCTTGTCTGCCCAGTCCCAGGCTCGTCGCGACGTACCCGTAGAAGTCATCGGCGCCCTGCAGCAACTCATCGGTCGTACGCAGGAAACGGCCGGACTCGGCCCCCTGGATGATCCGATGGTCGTAGGTGCTGCTGAGCGTCATCAGGGGAGCGCCATCTGCCCGCCGGATGGCCCCGCTGGCAACGATCGTCCCACTGCCTGCCATGAGCCGGGGAACAGATGCGGTCGTGCCCACGGTGCCCGGATTGGTCAGGGTGATCGTCCCCCCGGTCAGATCATCGGCCGTCAGCCGACCGGTGCGCGCCCGCTCGACGCGGTCGTCGTAGGCAGCGACGAACTCGGCGAAGTCGAGGTCGTCCACGCCGTGGATGACCGGCACCATGAGGAACGGCATGCCATCGCGCAACTCGGTCTCGACGGCGATCCCCAGGCCGATCCGCGCCGGCTCGACGCGATTGGGCCGCCCCTCGACTTCCTCGAAATAGGTCGCCATGTCCGGATGGACGACGGCCGCCTGGGCGATCGCGTAGGCGATGAGGTGGGTGAATGAGAGCCTGCGCGGGGCCAGGGCGACGTTCAGTCTCGTCCGTTGAGCTTGCAGGATGGCAGCCGGTACGTCTCGGAACGAGGTCGCGGTCGGGACCGCCAGACTCTCCTGCATGTGGCTGACCAAGCTGGCTGCCACGCCCCGGATCGGGGTCCGCTTCAAGCTTCCGCCGCCTGCGATGCCCGGTTCCGGCCGGGTCGGGCCTGACACAGCCACAACCTGGTCCGCGGCATCACGCGCTTCGGCACTCGCGGACGCTGCCGTGGAGCTGGATCGGACCGTTGCGCGATCAAGAGGGGTCATGGTCGAGTTGTTGAGCCTAAGCCCATCCGGCCAAGGATGCGCGCGGCGCCGTGATGGAGCCTTCTCAGCACCGGGCCGTCGAGCCGCGGAGCCTCGACATATCTGCCGAACGCGTTCGGTCAGCGTGGATATTCACGGGCCGTTCACGGGTATTTCGGTGGCTTCGGCCTGACGGAGCACCACGATGCCGACATGAGCGAAGTTGCGCACATGCCTCGGGTAGCGAACGCCAGCGGGGTCCCCATCTGGCCGCCGCTGGATCGACGCGCCATACGGGTCATGGCTCGGGCCCGCCTCGACTCTGAGTTGCGATTGATCGTCCTCGACCTCCTTGGTCCATGCGAACCGGACGAGCTGCCCGTTGAGATGTCGGCCTGGGTCGAATACGCGGCTGGGCGTGCCGCGTCTGCCGTGTGTG
>JBDTNS010000253.1:0-3440 GCA_039933675.1 Chloroflexota bacterium | reverse complement strand
CGCGCCTTCGCGGCCGATCGCTGCGTTGCCTTCTGTGGTCCTCGCTTACGCATCTGCGGATGCGCTCGATCCGGTCCTCGGCGGCGCCTTGCGCTCGACCACGCATGCGCGACGAACGCAGACTGGCCGGCTTGCGCGCCTTCGCGGCCGATCGCTGCGTTGCCTTCTGTGGTCCTCGCTTACGCATCTGCGGATGCGCTCGATCCGGTCCTCAGTCCGGCATGATGCGGTTGCCGAGCGCATCGGCGAGCGCCCCGAGCAGCGCGCCCGCGATGACCAGGATGAGCGTGATCGGGAGCCCCGGGACCGTCAGCAACGGGAGCGCGAACCCGCCTGCGAGGAGCAGCCACGCCGCGGCCTTCCAGGCCAATCGCAGCCGGGCGCGATCTCGAGCGTCGGCGGTCGTTCCGCGCCGTTGGATCCATGCCAGTGCGATCGCGAGCAGCACGAATGCGAACGGCACGGCCTTGAACACGCCGGCGACGAGCGATGCGATCCCGACGAGCCCACCGAGCGCGCCGGCGCCGGCCGCGATCCAGACGGTCGGCACGAACAGCGAAACCGGCTACGCCGAGACGGGCTGGAGAGCAGCCAGCGCCCGCCCGATCGAATCCGCCAGATCGTCGATGTCCTGCTCCGTGGCAACGGTCGGGATCGCGCCCATCCCGCGCGGCGCGAGCAGGAACCCATCGAGCAGGAGCCGCAGGTGGAGCTCCGACGGCTGGCCCGCGCCGGGCGCGAACGCCGCTCCGGCCTCGCCGCGGAACACCTGGAACAGCGACCCGACCTGGCTCACCCGGGCAGCCAGACCGTCGGCGGCGATCCGGGCGCCCAGTCGCTCGGCCAGCCGCGCGCCGAGACGATCGAGCCGGGCATAGGCCGCGTCATCCAGCTCGCGGAGCGTTGCGAGCCCGGCCGCCGCCGCAACCGGATTGCCGTTGAACGTCCCGCCGTGGCTCACGGCTCGCCCGCGCCGCGCGTCGAAGATCGCCATGACGTCTGCCCGGCCGCCGAACGCGGCGAGGGCGTAGCCGCCGGCGATGATCTTGCCGAGGGTCGTGAGGTCGGGCCGGACGCCGTAGACCTCCTGTGCCCCGCCGGGCGCGATCCGGAACGAGATGATCTCGTCGAAGATCACGAGCGCGCCGAGCCGGTCCGCGAGCGCCCGGACGTCGTCGATGAAGCCGGGCTCCGGGGCTCGGACGCCACCTGCGCCCTGGACCGGCTCGAGGATGATCGCGGCAAGCTCGTCCTCGCGACCGTGCAGCGCCGTTTCCATCCCGGCCTTGTCGCCCCACGGCAGCTCGACGATCAGCCCGCCGATCGCGTCCGGAACGCCGGGCGTGCCGGCCATCACGAGATCGTGCGTGCCGTGGTAGCTGTGGTCGAACTTCGCGATCAGCGGGCGGCCGGTGAAGGCCCGCGCCGCACGGATCGCGAACATCGTCGCCTCCGTGCCGGAGGAGGTGAAGCGCAGCCGCTCGATCGACGGGACGCGCCGCCGGAGCTCCTCGGCCAGCTCGACCTCGGTCTCGGTCGGGGCGGCGAACGCCGAGCCGCGCCGGACCTGGGCCTCGACCGCGGCAACGACCGCCGGATGGGCGTGGCCGAGGATCAGCGAGGTGTAGTTGCCGAGGAAGTCGCGGTAGGCATTGCCATCGACATCGGTGACGGCGAGGCCCGAGCCCGACGCCGCATAGGGCGGGTATGGCGCGCTGAAGACGGTCGTCCGGGTCGAGCCGCCCGGCAGCGAGCCGGTCGCGCGCTCGAAGAGCTCACGCGATCGCGGGGTCCGAGCGAGGTAGTCGTCGACGAGGGACATCGGGTCGGTCCGATCAGCGACCGGCCAAGCACCGGTGGGCGTCAACGATAGCCCGGCCGGCCCGGTGAGGGAAGGTCAGCCGCCGCTCGGCTCGGGGCTCTCGTCCGGCTCGTCGGAGCCGTCGGGACCGTGGGCCTTGGTGCCCGTCGCCTTGTCGGCCTGCTTGTCGGCCTTCCTGGCGGCCTTCGCCGCCTGGTGCACGGCCCAGCGATCGGCCTTCTCCTGGGTCCAGCCGGGATGGGCCGAGCCGACGGCCTTCCAGCCACCGGCCCACGGCGGTTTGCTTTCGGCCCGCAGGCGCGTCCCGTCGACGGTCTCGACGTCGACCTCGTCGCCGCGCTGGCCGCCGGCGATCGTGACGTTCTTGCCGACGAACGGGGCGAGCGGGTGCTTGTCGCCGAAGAACCAGGACGGACCCGCGTCGAGCTTCACGGTCTTGCCGTTCGCGGTCAGCGTGTAGGACGTCTTGCCGCGGGCGTCGGTGGACGTCGCGACGACGCCGCGGAGGGTGACCGCGACCTCGGGCTCCTTCGCCGCCTGCGGGCCCTTGCCCGGCTTCTCGGACGCGGCGGCCCCTGCACCGGGACCGCCCGCGTTCGGCGACACGGACGGCGAGGCGGCGAGCGCCGGGATCGTCACGACCGCGATCAGGGCGACGATGGCCACGATCAGGAGCGGAATCCGGAGCGAGCCATGAGACGTTGTCATGGCCGGAGTCTACGCGCCTGCGGCGGCCCGTCCAGCCATCTCAGGACGAGATGCGGGCGATGCCGAGATTGGTGGCGCGCCCGGACACCACCTGCCGAAGGGGTGGCGCCGCTCTCCTAGGCGCCGATCGCAACGAGGAAGAAGTCGGTCCCGAATGCGACGACCAGGCCGACCAGGAGGGCGAGGTTGGCCGTGACCGGCTCGGCGAACTTGCGCGAGACCGCCATCATCTCGTTGAAGACGTAGATCAGGGCGCCGGCAGCCACCCCGAGGAAGACGATCGACAGGAGTGGCGACACGAACGAGTAGCCGACCACTCCGCCGACGAACGTCGGGCCGCCGCCGACCAGGCCGAGGATCGCCAGGAACCGCCAGCTCGGCTGCGGTCCGCTCGTGAGGGGCGCGGCGATCCCGAAGCCCTCGGTCGCGTTATGGAGCGCGAATCCGACGACGAGGATCAGGGCGAAGGCCGTCGCGCCGGTGGCCGCCGACTGGCCGATCGCGAGGCCCTCGGAGAAGTTGTGGAGACCGAGGCCGAGCGCCGTGCCGAGGGCGATGTCGTGGGCCGACACGCCCTCGGTCCGGCGGCGCCGCACCTGGCCGGCGAACCAGACGAGCGACAGCAGCCCGATCGCCACGGACAGGCCGAACGCGACGACATTCACGACGAAGTCCCCGGCCGGTCCGTCGCCCGATGTCGCCGCCTGGAGCGAGCCCTCCACGGGCTCGACGGCCTGGGCGAGGATGTCCCAGATCAGGAACAGGATCACGCCCGCCGCGCCCGTCGTCAGGAGGGCCTGGGTTCGCGTCGAGAGGTTCCGGAGCCGCCCCACCGGGAGGCCGAGGAAGATCGTCAGGCCGGCGATGGCCGAGAGCAGGACGGTCTCGAGGAAGGACACGGGGCTCCTGG
>JBDTNS010000252.1:0-3449 GCA_039933675.1 Chloroflexota bacterium | reverse complement strand
GCCCGCCCCGTCTGCGATCAGGCGCAGTTGTTCGTTTGAGGTGGTTTCGCGGAGGCGGGCGGCCATTTCGCGGGATTCGCGGTCGCGGCCGGTCTGGAGATAGAGGGTGACGAGGTTGAGGAGGGCGTGGTCGCTCTCCTGGGAGCCGGGCCGCACGCTTCCGAGCACGTCATGCGACAGCCGAATGGCCGGCTCGTACTCGCGCCGCTGGAGCTGGATCCGCGAGGTCACGAGGCTGAGCACGGGTGGTCGCAGTGGCTCCGGCACGCGATCGATCTGTTCGACGGCGGAGCTGTGCTGCCCGCTGCCCATGATCTCTGGGATGGCCGCGGCGACGGTCGAGGCGATCGAAGCGACGTCGCCGGCTTCGCCATAGTGGTGCGCGGCCACTCGCCAGTCGCTCACGGCTGCCGCGTCCGCGACGCATCGGTGAAGCGCCGCGATCGTCTCGGCGCTTGTCGTCGATCGCAGCCGCTCCTCGAGGAATTCGCGGACGAGCGGGTGATAGCGCTGCGGCCCTCGTGACGAGCGCGACGGCCGCGTCAACAGCGTCAATCGCTCCGCCGCCGCGCTCAGTCGACCGACCTCCGCGGCGTCGAGCCCAGCCACGACCCCTGCGAGTTCAGGCGAAACCACCTGCAGGATCGCCGTGCGCATCAGGAACTGCTGGAGGTCGTCGGGGAGATCGCCGACGACCTCCTCGGCCAGGTAGTCGTAAAGCTCCTGGTCCGCTCCGGTGAGACCGCGGACGAAGCGACGGATCTCGGCGGGGGACCGGTCGCGCAGAGCCGCCTGGACCAGCTGTAGCGAAGCTGCCCAACCTTCCGTGCGCGAGGCCACGTCCGCAACGACGTCCGGTTCGAGCTCGCGGCCATGCGTCTCCGAGAAGAATCGGGCGGTCTCGAGCGCGTTGAATCGGAGATCGTCCGTGCCCATCTCCGCGACCTCGCCCGACGCGCGCATCCTCGCGAGCGGGATCGATGGCTGGCGACGACTGGCGAAGACGATCGACAGGCGGTCCGGCGCCCGGGCCACCAGCTCCCTCGCGATCTGTCGCACGTCGGGCGATTCGTCCACGACGTGGAAGTCATCGAGGATGAGGATGGCTCCGTGCGGCGCGATCGACGGGAGCTCGCGGAGGAACACCTCTGTCGCGGATTCTCGCGTCGGGCCACCGGTTGCCAGGTCGCCCATCATCGCCGCGGTCGTAGGAGCGAAATCCGGGTCGTGCTCTCGGCCGGCCGCCACGAGGTGGCTCAGGAAGGAGATCCAGTCGCGATCCTCGTCGTCGAGGCGGTACCAGAGCGTCCGTAGCCGGGTTCGCCGCGAGAAGTCGGCCAGGAGGGTCGTCTTTCCGTAGCCCGCATCGGCGATCAGGAGGATCACCCGCTGGTGAATCTTCGCCGCCAGCCAATCGAGGAGCCGGTCCCGCGCCAGCGTCTCATCCCGCAACGGCGGCTGCTGGACCTTCGCGAGTTGGATCGGATACCCGTTCATCGGTTCGCCATTGGCTCCATTCGATAACGGGTGGCCGGAGAAATGGCGCGAGCCGATGCCGGCCGACCGCCACGATCCGGTCGCTGGCGAGAGCCGCGACGGCGATGCGGGCGCGAACGATATGGGGCGGTCGCGCGGCCTGTCAACGCTGGAGTCGGGTCGGGGCATGCCGGCCATGATGCGATGGAGGGCTCACCCGCCGATTAGCTGCGACCCAATCGGTCGCGCCAGCCGTCAACCCTCGTATTCGAAGCCGATCTTGACCTGCACGTGGTACTCGACGATCTCGCCGTCCTGGACGACCGCAGTCGACTTCACGACTTCGACGATAACGATGTTGCGGACCGTCTTCGACGCGGTCGCCACCGCCTGACGGGCAGCATCGCTCCACGAGCTAGGACTCGTTCCGACCATCTCCCGGATGATGATTACGCCCACCGTTCTCCTCCTCGACTTGACGTCCCTGCATCATGACACGAGGCCAACCCGTTTCCAGGCTGGCCTCGTGGCCGCTCAGGAGATTCGACGGTGGTCCGACTAGACGGTGGCCGGCTCGGATGCGATCGTGCCTGCCCGGACCTTGTCGAAGCAGGAGCTGCAATAGACGGGTCGATCGTTCCGCGGCGCGAACGGTACGACGGCCTGACCCCCGCAGGCGCCGCAGACCGCGGCGTGGAATTCCCGTGGGCCGTCGTTCGAGCGAGCGCGCTTGGCGGTTGCCCGGCAGGCCGGACACCGCTGGGGATCGTTGGTCAAACCCTTGCTGACAAAGAAGGCCTGTTCGCCGGCCGAGAAGCTGAACTCCTCGGCACAGTCGCGACAGGTCAGACTACGGTCCTGGTACACCCTCTCCACACCCTCCTCGGCTCGGGACGCGATCGACGGTCGAGGACCGCACGCCGAGTGGGCAACGGGTCGGCGGCGGGCGCGCCTGCAGGGTTGCGCGCCCGGTCGGCCCGGGCTCGGAGCCCGGAACTCATAGCCGTGAAGATACGCGTGCCGTCAAGCCCATTTTGTCGATCGGAGCGCCCCGTGGAACCACATCTGGGTGGCGCGCGTCCCGGCGCCATGTCGATGCCTCTCCGCTGGCCGATGCTGGCCGCCGTCGTTCTGGTCGTGGCCGGCTGCGGCGGGACCGCGGCAAGTGGCTCACCAACCCCTTCGGCACCACCCTCCTCTGGGCCGAGTTCGAGCGCGACGGGCGTGCCATCGGCGACGCCGGGCACCGTCGGTGCGATCGACCATGCGACCGGCGCCAGCGACGTGATCCTCCGCTACGACGAGACCGGCGGGTTCGTCCCGATGGAGTGGTCGGCGTCGTCGGCACCGATCTTCACGCTCTACGGCGACGGCACGATCGTCTTCCGGGATTCGCGGCAGGAACGCGTCGCACCGATCGGCTCGATCAGGCCATTCAACCCATTTCGCACGGCCCGGATGAGCGAGCCGCAGATCCAGTCGCTGCTCGAGTTTGCGTTCGGCGCGGGCGGGCTCGGGACGGCGCGGCCCAAGTACGCCAACGACATGGTCGCCGACGCCACCGACGCGGTCTTCACGATCAACGCCGGCGGGGTGGCCAAGATTGTTTCGGTCTACGCCCTTGGCATCGAGACGAACGGGGTCGCTGACCTCGCGGCCCGGCGGGCATTTGCCCGGCTGCGCGATCACCTCGTCGATATCGACCAGGGCGGCAGCATCCCGACCGACGTCTACGCGCCCGACCGATACCGGGCGATCCTCCTCGAGGGCCAGCCCGGCGCGCCCGATCAACGCGCCTGGCCCTGGCCGGCAATCCCGACTGCGGCCTTCGTCGCCCCGGCCGATCCGAACTCGCCCCAGCTGCCGACCCGAGTCATGACCATCGCCGAGGTCGAACGTCTCGGTATCGCGCCCTACCAGGGCGGCTTCGTCGGCCTGCCGCTGGCCGGCCCCGGCGACGGCAAGTTCTACTC
>JBDTNS010000251.1:0-3462 GCA_039933675.1 Chloroflexota bacterium | reverse complement strand
TCGGTCGACTCGATCGAGGAGGTGAACGCACCCGAGCCGGTGAACGTGTAGTCGATCCGCGCCGGGAGGGATATCGTGAAGGCCTTCGATCGGTGCGATCCGGACCCTTTGTCTGCAAAAGTTCGTGGCGGCCCGAGCGAGGCCGGCGTCGCGGTTGGAACGGCGATAGGCGCGTGGTCTGGTGTATCGGCCGGAGAGTCCGCGGGATCGGAGGCGTCGACGGCTCCCGCCGTCGAGGTCAGGTAGAGCGAGACGTCGGTGGTGACGGCGTCGCCGAGGCGGAAGGTGAGCTTGTTCGCCCCGGGCTCGAGCGCGGCCGAGATCGACCAGTTGCCGCTCGCGTCGGCGACGGTGTGCGGGTCGGCGACGACGTCGACGTCCTGGGTGACGGTCGCACCCGGTGGCGCGATCCCCGCGACGAGGACTGTCTGGACATCGACCGTGGATCCGTTCACCGGGGCGAGGATGCGAAGGGGTCCGGGGGAGGCCGACGGGGACGCCCCGGCGTTCCCGGATGGTCCGCAGCCGGCCACGATGGCGGCGAGGAGGAAGGGGATCGCGAGTGGCGATCTGCGGGATCTCACCGGGAGATCATCCCCCGCGCGCTGCGATCCCGTGGCGTCGCCTCCGCAGCGGGACGCTCGCGGCGGCCGGGTCAGTCGGGCGCGGCGTCAGAAGCGAGGAGCTGCTCGAACGGAATGGGGGAGGTGAATGGGTCGTTTTCAGTCCTCCGCGGGCGTGCCGCAATCGCGGCCGCCAGCTCACCCGAAGCGCGATCGATCCGGTCGACGAGGCGGCCATCGGCCGTCAGCCCCGCCTGTCCCCAGTCCTCGGCCGCCGCATAAACGCCTGTCGCGACGACCGCCGCGTTGAGGTAGGCGAACAGCGGCCGGATCGCGTGCTCGATGGCCAGGGAATGCCGAGGTGTCCCGCCACTTGCGCCGATCAGCGTCGGCGTCCCGGCCAGACCGTCGCGGTCGATGACATCGAAGAAGAGCTTGAACAGGCCGCTGTACGAAGCGCTGAAAATGGGCGTCACGGCGATCAACCCGTCGGCGGCCACCATGCGATCGATCGCGGCCTGGAGCCGCGGGCTCGCGAAGCCGGTGAGGAGGTTGTTGGCGAGGTCCTGGGCGTGTTCCCGCAGCTCGATGACCTCGATCGTCGGCACGATCTTGACGTCGCGCAGATGGCGGTCGACGGCGGCCGAGATGCGGTCGGCGAGGAGCCGTGTCGATGACGGCTGGGCCAGCCCGGCGCTGACGACGACGATTGAGCGAGGCGATTCGGTCGTCATCGGGCGATCGCCTCGGCGGCGGGCATAGCTACTTCGGCTTGAACAGCCCGTGCAGCCACGACCGCCGGATGCAGCGGCGGATCCGCGGGGACGTCGGCCGGTCGAAGAGCCTCGAACTCCCGGCGCAGGACGGGGACGACCTCCGCACCGAGGATGTCCAGCTGTTCAAGCACGGTCTTGAGCGGCAGACCCGCGTGATCGGCGAGGAAGAGCTGCCGCTGGTAGTCGCCGGCGATCTCGCGGAAGCGGAGCGTCCGGTCGATGACCTGCTGCGGGCTCCCGATCGTCATCGGCGTCTGGGCCATGTAGTCCTCGAGCGACATCGCACCGCCGTAGACCGGCGCGTGATCGAAGTAGGGGCGGAATTCGCGGATCGCATCCTGCGAGTTCGGGCGCATGAAGACATGGCCACCTAGTCCGACGATCGCGTGGTTCGCCGGTCCGTGACCGTAGTGCTCCCAGCGGCGACGGTAGAGCTCGACCATGCGCTGGACGTGTACCTTCGGCCAGAAGATGTTGTTGTGGAAGAAGCCGTCGCCGTAGTAGGCCGCCTGCTCGGCGATCTCCGGGCTGCGGATCGAGCCGTGCCAGACAAACGGCGGCACGCCGTCGAGTGGGCGCGGTGTCGAGGTAAAGCCGGTCAGAGGCGTCCGGAACTTGCCCTCCCAATCGACGACGTCCTCTCGCCACAGCCGGTGCAGGAGCGCGTAGTTCTCGTAGGCCAGCGGGATCGCGTTCCGGATGTCCTGGCCGAACCACGGGTACACGGGACCCATGTTGCCGCGGCCGAGCATCAGGTCGACCCGGCCGCCGGCGAGATGCTGGAGCATCGCGTAGTCCTCGGCGATCTTGACCGGGTCGTTGGTCGTGATGAGCGTGGTCGCAGTCGACAGGATGAGCCGCTCTGTCTTTGCAGCCAGGTAGCCGAGCATCGTCGTCGGGGACGAGGGAACGAAGGGCGGATTGTGGTGCTCGCCGGTGGCGAACACATCGAGACCGATCTCCTCGGCCTTGAGCGCGACGGTCAGCATCACCTGGATGCGCTCGGCCTCGCCCAGCGTGTGCCCCGTGGTCGGATCCGTCGTCACGTCTCCGACGGTGAAGATTCCGAATTGCATCTCGACTCCTGGTGTCCGGCGACGGCCGCGCATCGGCCGCCGTCCGTACCTTATACCCATGTGGTTGCGTATGCAACTACCTTGGTTGCGCGGAGCGGCAGCCGGCTGCCAGGGACCGATGTCGTTCAGTGTTGGCTCAATGCACACTCGTGGAACGCTATGGCCGATCGAGACGCTTCCGAAGGCCGGATTTGGCCTCTGGCCAGCGTGTTCACTCGTGACCCGTGCGCGGCGTAGAGGCTGGATCGGCGTATTGATGGCGTCGACCTGCCATTACGTTCCGCGGGGGTGCGTTGTGCCACAGGCGGCGCCGGGTCCGACTGGTCCGGCCGGGCTGCCACTCGCCCTTACAGCGCGCAGACGGAGCGGTGGCGAGAGACGGCGCGACAGGCCCTCAGGCGCTCAGCGCCTCGAGGATCGGGACCCCCGCATTGAGCGCGCCGAGCAGCGCCCCCGATCCGGCATGCGCCACCAGCAGGTCGCAATGGGGAAGGAGCTGCGACTGCGGGATGTAGCGCTCGACGTGGACGTTGTCCGGTTGCGGGCCGAGCAGCGCGGGATCGCCCTTGGTGCCGACCGTCACCACCACGTTTATCGGTTTCGCCGAGGAGACCGTCGAGCACCGCCCGGAAGACGGCGGCGTCTTCGTTGAAGACCCTCCCCATCGTGACGTAGACGGTCGGGCGCGCAGCGAGCGTCGCCACCCAGCGCGGAAGGTGCGCATCGGCGGCGGCATCGAACCCAATGGGACGGAGAAGCTGGATGTTGGCAAGCTTTGCGATCTCCGGCTGCTGGACGCCTGGCGGGCAGATGTCGAGATAGAGCTCGTCGCCAATACCGCCGACGCCGGGGTTCCGGATTCCAAGCGCCGCGCTGATTGGCGCCACCGTCTCGGTAGCCCGTGTCGCCACTCGCCGGAGGATCCCAAAGGAGTGTTCGGCGCGGGGAATGCCGGCCACCGCGGCGGCAATCGCATCCGCCATTTCCGCCGCTTCGTGGATGATGAGGTCGGGTCGCCAAGAGGCGACGAGTGAGGTCAGATCCTCG
>JBDTNS010000250.1:0-3477 GCA_039933675.1 Chloroflexota bacterium | reverse complement strand
TGCTCGACAACAAGAAGCTCGGGATGATCCGGCAGTGGCAGGAGATCATCTACGCGGGCAACTACCACTCGTCGAGCCTGGCCGGGCCGGACTTCGCGAAGCTCGCCGATGCGTTCGGAATCCCGGCCTTCCGGGCGCGGACGCCGGACGAATGTGATGACGCGATACGGGGCGCCCAGGCGGTCGACGGCCCGGCGCTCGTCTGGTTCGAGATCGCCGAGGAGCAGAACATCTTCCCGATGATGCCCGCCGGCAAGGGCCTGTCCGACCTGATCGAGAACTGGGGCGGGCCCGACGAATGAGTGGCGATCCCGCATCGAACGGCCGGGCGGTGACGCCGGCCCACGTCGCGCCGCCGGCCCACAGCGCCCCGCCGGCCCGTGCGCTCCCGGGTGGCGGTGAGGCCCGGCGGCACGTGCTGGTCGCCGTCGTCCTCAACAAGCCGGGCGTCCTCAACCGCGTGGCGAGCCTCATGCGCGCCCGCAACTTCAACATCGACTCGCTCGCGGTCAGCCACACCGACAGCGACGAGATCAGCCGCATGACGATCACCCTCCACGGTGACGATGTCGCGGTCGAGCAGGCCGCCAAGCAGCTCTACCGACTGATCGACGTGCTCAAGGTCCAGGACGTCACGTCCGAGCCGACCGTCCAGCAGGAACTGGCCCTCGTCAAGGTCCGGGCGACCGATTCGACGCGGGCCGAGATCCTCAAGCTCATCGAGCTCTCGCACGGCCGGGTCGTCGACCTGGCCGATGGTTCGGTCATCGTCGAGGTGACCGGCACGGAGACCGAGGTCGACGCGTTCGTCGCGTTGGTCCGCACCTATGGCATCAAGGAATTGGTCCGAACCGGCGCCGTCGTGATGGCGCGCGGCGCAGGATCCATCGAGGAGGCGATCAAGCGATGACGGCACGGATGTACTACGACGCCGACGCCAACCCGGCAGCTCTCGCCGGTCAGACGGTCGCGGTCATCGGCTACGGCAGCCAGGGCCATGCCCACGCCCAGAACCTGCGCGACTCGGGGATCGAGGTCATCGTCGGGCTCAAGGCGGGCTCGAAGAGCCGCGCGCTGGCGGAGGCGGCCGGTCTCCGTGTCGAGGATGTCGCCGATGCCGTCAAGGCGGCCGACGTGGTCATGATCCTCGTCCCCGATACGGCCCAGAAGGCCGTCTACGACGAGGAGATCGCGCCGAACCTGCGGCCGGGGCAGCTGCTCATGTTCGCTCATGGTTTCAACATCCGGTTCGGCCGGATCCAGCCGCCCGACACGATCGACGTCGGGATGGTCGCGCCGAAGGGGCCGGGCCACCTTTTGCGGTCAGTCTACGAGCAGGGCGGTGGCGTGCCGGCGCTCTTTGCCGTCGAGCAGGACCGTTCCGGGACGGGTCGCGCCCGCGTCCTCGCCTACGCCCGGGGGCTCGGCTCGACGCGGGCCGGGGTCCTCGAGACGACATTCAAGGAAGAGACCGAGACGGACCTGTTCGGCGAGCAGGCGTTGCTGTGCGGCGGGGTCTCGGCGCTCATCAAGGCCGCCTTCGAGACGCTCGTCGAGGCGGGGTACCAGCCCGAATTGGCCTATTTCGAGACGATGCACGAGCTCAAGCTGATCGTCGACCTGATGTATCGCGGGGGCCTCAACTTCATGCGCTTCAGCGTCAGCGACACGGCCGAGTACGGCGACTATGTCTCCGGCCCGCGAGTCACCGAGGGGGCCAAGGCCGCCATGAAGGACGTCCTGGGCGACATCCAAAGTGGCTCCTTCGCGTCGCGCTGGGTCGCCGAGCAGGATTCCGGCGGTGCCCAGTTCGCCCGTCTTCGCGACGCCGACAAGCACCACCAGATCGAGGAGGTCGGCGCCGCGCTGCGCGCCCAGATGGCGTTCCTCAACCCGGTCGTTGTCGAGGCCGGCGAGGCACAGGCGTCGGCGGGTAGTGCAGCCACGGCCACCCCGCCCACGGCACCCGGCGCCGGCCCGGCCCGATGAGCCCCGCCGTACCGCGGCCCGCGGGACCATTCGTCGCACCGGGCAGCGTCCGCATCTTCGACACGACCCTGCGCGACGGCGAGCAGGCGCCCGGGGCGGGGCTGACCGCAACCGAAAAGCTCGACGTCGCGCGCCAGCTCGCGCGGCTCAAGGTCGATGTCATCGAGGCCGGCTTTCCGGCCGCCTCGCCCGGCGACTTCGACGCGGTCCGCCGGATCGCGCTCGAGACGCGTGGCGGGATCGCGGTCGCGGCGCTCGCGCGCTGCAAGGACGGCGATCCGCAACGGGCGATCGAGGCGATCAAGGTCGCCGAGCGGCCGCACCTCCACGTCTTCATCGCGACCAGCGACATCCACCTCAAGCACAAGCTCCGGATCGACCGCGAGACCGCGCTTGCCGAGGCCATCCGCTGGGTCCGCTACGGGCGCGAGCAGCTCGGGCGCGACGCCGAGATCGAATTTTCCGCCGAGGACGCCTCGCGCACCGATCTCGACTACCTGCTCCAGGTCTATGAAGCCGTCGTCGAGGCGGGCGCCTCCACGGTCAATATCCCCGACACGGTCGGCTACGCGATCCCGTCCGAGTTCGGTGGCCTCGTCAAGCGCGTGGTTGACCTCGTCGGCGACCAGGCGACGGTCAGCGTCCACTGCCATAACGACCTGGGTCTCGCGACGGCCAACACGCTCGCCGCCGTCCAGGCCGGCGCCCGCCAGGTCGAGGTCACCATCAACGGCCTCGGTGAGCGAGCCGGTAACGCGTCGCTCGAGGAAGTCGTCATGGCGCTCCGGACGCGCCCGACCCAGTTCCCCGAGCTCGCGTCGGGCGTTGCGACCGAGCAGCTGACGGCCGCCAGCCGGCTGGTCAGCTACCTCACCGGCTTCGCGATCCAGCCAAACAAGGCAATCGTCGGGGGCAACGCGTTCGCGCACGAGTCGGGGATTCACCAGGACGGCGTGATCAAGAACCCGCTGACTTACGAGATCATGACCCCGCAATCGGTCGGGCTCGCCGGCAACCAGCTGACGATCGGCAAGCTGTCCGGCCGGAAGGGACTCCAGGGCAAGCTGCGCGAGCTCGGCTACGAGTTCGAGGGCGACGCGCTCGAGGAGGTCTATCGCCAGGCGGTCGCCCTCGCGGACGCCAAGAAGGAGGTCACCGACGCCGACCTGCATGCCCTCGTCGAGCAGCGCTCGGCCGAGGTGCCGGCGTCGGTCACGATCGTCGGCTGGAGCGTGACTTCGTCGCACGGCGGGAACGCCACGGGATCGGTGACGCTTTCGATCGGCGGCACGGAACGGACAGCCGAGGCGACCGGGAACGGGCCGGTCAATGCGCTCTTCGGCGCGGTCGACGATGCCCTCCAGCCGGTGCTCGGCTGGCATCCGACCCTGACCGAGTACGAGATCAAGGCCGTCAGCGCCGGCGAGGACGCTCAGGGCCAGGTCCTCGTCCGCTGCCGGCGCTCGTCGGACGAGGGAACGGGTGCGC
>JBDTNS010000249.1:0-3493 GCA_039933675.1 Chloroflexota bacterium | reverse complement strand
CAGGGGCCCAGTCCCGAAGTGCGTCAGGCCCTCGCGTTGCCAGATGCTGTTGGGCGCGCCCAACAGGTTCCAACCACGCGGATGCCATGCATATCCGATCCCGATCGAAGGAGCGGAGGGCCGGAGGTCGAGCGATTGCGCCTGATCCAGGGACAAGCGCTCTGGACCGGGCTCGCAAGCCGTTCTTCGAACTCAATTCGGCGTCTCAGTCGGTGGTGCTCAAGTCTCTATCGTGCAGAGTTGTGACCGAGATTGAGAGCAGCGCGCCCCGGATCCGCCGGGTCGTCCGCCGCTCGTACGCGGACCTCGACGAGGCGTTCGCCGCCGCGCGCCCGCGGCTCCAGCGGATCGCGATGTCGCTCGTCGGAGCGGCGCACGCGGAGGATGTCGTTCACGACACGTACCTCACGGCTCGGGAGCGAGCCGGCCAGCTTCGCGACCCGCTGGCAGCCGAGGCCTGGCTAGTTCGGATCTGCATCCATCGGAGCTTTCGCCTGAATCTCCGTTGTGGCGCGCCCAACAGGAGTTGGACGCGCGGCGCACCGCTGCCAGCCACTATTATGACTGACCGTCAGTCATGGAGAGCACGAACTGGTGAACATCGAAACGAGCGACCGCCAGACACGCCGTGAGATCCGCCGCAAGGAGCTCGTCGAGGCCGCCGCCGCCGTCTTCCTGGACAAGGGGGTCTCGGCGACATCGGTCGATGACATCGTGCGTGGAGCCGGCGTCGCGAAGGGCACCTTCTACCTGTACTTCGGCACGAAGGATGACGTCGTGAATGCGGTCGCGGAGCGGATGGTCGAGGGCGTAGCGAACCGTGTCCAGGCACTCGCGACCGACCGTGACCGCTCTCCGGTCGAGCGGCTTCTTGCCTTCGGCGCCGAGGTCAGCCAGGTGGGCGGCGAGCCGTACGAGCTCGACCTGATCGAGGTCTTCCACCGTCCAGAGAACCGCGCCATCCACGATCGGATGGGATATCAAGCGCTAGCCCGCCTGGCACCGGCGATCGAGGGGATCGTGGCGGACGGCATCGACCTGGGGCTGTTCCGGCCCCAGGATCCGGGTCGAGCCTCGGGCTTCGTCATGGCTTGCTTCGGCTCGCTCCACGAGGTCGTAACGGGCCCCCACGAGGTTCCCCAGGCAACGGCCGAGCTCAACTCCTTCATCCTGCGTGGTCTCGGCTACCAGGGCGAGATCCCGACGTGAGCGAGCTCGCGATCACGACCAATGGACTTACGAAGCGCTACCGCGGCGATGTGCTGGCTGTCGACCGGGTCGATCTGCGCGTCGCTCGCGGCGAGATCTATGCGTTCCTCGGGCTCAACGGCGCAGGCAAGTCAACGACGATCCGGATGCTCCTTGGCATGATCCGACCGTCTGCAGGCTACGCGGAGCTATTCGGTGAACGGGTCAACGCAGGATCAACCAGCCTCTGGCGGCGGGTCGGCCATCTCGTCGAGAGCGCCACGGCGTACCCGGAACTGACCGTGCGCGACAATCTCGAGGTCGCCCGTCGTCTGGCCGGCGTTGAGGACCACCACGCGGTAGACGCGCTGGTCGAGCGGCTGGCGCTCGAGCCATACGCCGACCGGCGAGCCGGCAAGCTATCGCTCGGCAACCTCCAGCGCCTTGCATTGGCCCGAGCGCTCCTTCACGAGCCGGAACTTCTCGTCCTCGACGAGCCGGCCAACGGGCTCGATCCGGCCGGCGTCATCGAGATTCGCGAGCTTCTCCTCAGCCTCGTCCGCGACCGCGGGGTGACCGTGTTCATGTCGAGCCACATCCTCGCCGAGGTCGACCGACTGGCGACCAGAGTTGGCATCGTGCATCGCGGTCGACTCATCGAGGAGCTCGACAGCGACGCGCTTGAGCGCCACCGAGACCGTCGGCTGGAGGTCGTGGCCAGGGACCTTGACGCGGCCGAGAGGGCGCTCCGTGCTGCCGGACTCGAGCCGGCACGGCGGGTGACCACGGGCGCGGACCTGTTGGAGCTACGCGACGCTCGATCACTCGGGGCGCCTGAGGGGGTCGCCCGATTGCTCGTGGCGGCGGGTGTGCCACCGACGCATCTCGCCATCGCCCGCGAGTCGCTCGAAGAGCACTTCATCCGCCTCACAGATGAGATCGACGGGGCCGTGGCATGAGCCCGTTCCGAGCGGCACTCACGACCGAGTTCCTGAAGGCCCGCCATTCGCGGGTGCCGTGGGGCATCGCCGTCGGATTCTCCGTTGCACCACTCGTCAGCGGCCTGTTCATGGTCATCCTCAAGGACCCCGCAGCGGCTCGCTCGCTCGGCCTGCTCGGGACCAAGGCACAGCTGACCGCGGGGACCGCCGACTGGCCGACCTTCCTGAACCTGATCGGGCAGGCCGTGGCCGTGGGCGGCGCGATCCTGTTCGCCTTTCTGACCGCGTGGGTCTTCGGCCGCGAGTTCGCCGACCGCACGGTGCGCGGCCTGCTCGCCAGCCGGACGTCGCGGCGGACGATCGTGGTCGCGAAGTACACCGTGATCGCGACCTGGGGGCTCGCCGTATCGGCCTGGGTGATCGCTCTCGGACTGGGCATCGGCGCTCTTGTCGGCCTGCCCGGGTGGTCCACGGATGACGCCGTCCACGCGATCGAAGGGATCGGACTCGGCGCGGCACTCACGATCGGGCTGCAGGCGGCGACCGCGTTCTTCGCCGGCGTCGGTCGCGGCTACATCGCGCCTCTGGCCTGGGCCATCCTGACGATCGTCGCATCCCAGATACTGGCCGTCCTCGGTTGGGGAGCGTGGTTTCCCTGGTCGGTGCCCGCCCTCCTGGCGGGGGCGGGCGGACCTGATGTTGAGCCGGTCACGCCGGGTGGGGTCGCCATGGTCGTGGTGGCCGTCATCGCTGGTGTGGCCGCGACGATCGCCTGGTGGGAACGCGCGGATCAGACCGGCTGACCGATTTTTTGGGGATGACCCGCGCGCAAGGCGTCGTCGTGGACGAGGAGGAGGTGAGCCCCAGGCTGCTCATGGCGAGCTGATCGATCAGCGCACGGATGACGCACTGTCGCACCACGTCTTGGAACTTGACCCGGGTCGCCCTCCCGATCGCCAGGCGGCTATGTCGGTCGGCCCAATCCTACGGATCAATGCCCTCGCTCGCGCGGGCGTGGGTGACAGGCGGGGATGGCCGGGACGAGGAGTCGACCACCGCGTTCCCGGAAGGCCATGAGGTGACGGCCCAGGTAGGCGCCGAGACCGCCTCCCGGCTGGTCCGCGGCAAGTGCCGCCTGCCGACGGCCCAACGCTTGGCGTCCCAGCTGTCACGACCCGTGGGTCCCAACCCATCCGGAACTGAGCCGGCGCCGAAAGGAAGGCACAGACATCCGATCCCGGATGCAGATGGAGGAACAGACCCATGAAGAGAATCGCCGCCCTGGTCGGTGCTGCTGTCATGCTGGTCGCGATCGTCCCGGCGACGTTCGCGGCCTCGCCCGTCAAGCCGCCGTCCCAGGCGAC
>JBDTNS010000248.1:0-3532 GCA_039933675.1 Chloroflexota bacterium | reverse complement strand
CTCGCGGTGGACCTCGCCCTTCTCGTCCCACTCGCGGATGAACGGCAGGATCTCGGCCTGGACGAATCCGCGCACGGCTTCGCGCACGAGCTTGTTCTCATCGGTGAGCGTGAAGTCGACCATCGCCGCATCGTACGCGGCTCCGCCCGCCGGCGCGGCGCCGTTCCCCCGTGGACGCGACGGACGGCCGATATACTCGGGCGACCCCACCGAGCCCAGGAGCCAGACCGACCATGACCGTTGACGCCGCGCGCAACCTCACCCCCGTCCTCGGGCGCTACTTCGAGCGCACGTGGAGCCACGGGGAAGGCCACCGGCTTTACGACACGGAAGGAAAGGCCTACCTCGACTTCGCGAACGGGATCGCCGTGACCGCGCTGGGACACCATCATCCGCGGGTGACCGCCGCCATCCACGAGCAGGTCGATCGCCTGATCGGACCGATCAACGCGGTGGGCTTCGCGGAACCGATCTCGGCGCTCGCAACGGCGCTGGCGGCGACGTTCCCCGAACCGCTCGATTCGGTGCTGTTCCTGAACTCGGGCTCGGAGGCGATCGACGGGGCGCTCAAGCTGGCCCGGCGAGTGACCGGGCGACCCGGGATCATCGCCTTTCGCGGCGGCTTCCACGGGCGGACGCTCGGCGCGACGAGCGTGACGACCTCGAATCTCAACTACCGGACGGGCTACGAGCCGCTGTTGCCGGGCGTGTACTTCGCGCCCTACCCGGCCGCGTACCCGGCGTTCGGTGGCGACGAGGAGGCGGCGTCCGTGGCGTCGTTGGCGATCCTGGACTCGCTGCTCGACTCAATCATCGCCCCGTCGATGGTCGGCGCGATCCTCATCGAGCCGGTCATGGGCGAGGGTGGCTACCACCCCGCCCCGTCGTCGTTCCTGCGCGGACTGCGCGAGCGATGCGACGAGCATGGGATCCTGCTCATCGCCGACGAGGTCCAGTCGGGCTACGGGCGGACCGGGAGGATGTGGGGCTTCGAGCATGCGGGGATCGTCCCCGACGTCGTGTGCGTCGCCAAGGCGATCGCCAACGGCCTGCCGCTCTCGGCGATCGTGTCGAGCCTCGACCTCCAGGAGCGATGGGGCCGGGGCGCCCACGGATCGACCTACGGCGGGAACCCGGTCGCCTGCGCTGCCGGGCTCGCCGTGCTCGACACGATCCGCGACGAGGACCTGCTCGCCAACGCAACTGCGCGCGGCGCGGAGCTCGTCACCGGGCTCGGCAAGATCGCCGCCGAGGACGATCGAATCGGTGATATCCGGGGTCTCGGGCTGATGATCGGCGTCGCGTTCACGACCGACCCCGCGACGGGTGCCCCCGACGGCTCCCTCCCCGATTCGCTCATGGCGGCCTGCGCCGATGCCGGCCTGCTCGTCCTGACCTGCGGGCGCCAGCACGAGGTGGTGCGCTGGATCCCGCCGCTCGACGTGTCGGCGGCCGAGATCTCCGAGGCGGTCGAAATCTTCGGCGAGAGCCTGGCCTCGATCCCGGGCGCCTGAACGCGAGCGCGTCTGAGCGTTCGCCGCACACGAACGAACCCGGCCGTAGTGGCCGGGTTCAGGAGCTCGATATGAAGCGATCGGTCGCAGGCGACCGATCGGCCGGGTCAGCGGTTCTCGGAGAGGAACCGCATTACGTCGTCGAGACGAAAACGCCGGTCGCCGCGCTTGCAGACGCGGTAGAACGGGAGCTCGCCGCGATCGCCCAGTCGCTTCACCGTGTTGACGTGCAGATGAAGCATGTCGGCAACTTCGGTCGCGGTGAGCATCGGTCCCAGTTCATTGACGGCCATCGATGCCATGTGTTGTATAGCCTCGCTCTGCACATTCTCGACGGTTCGGTTCCCTGTGATGCTCAGGGGTAGGGTCCGTCCCGCTGCGAGGCAGATCGTATGAGTGGGGAGGGGGTCCCGGATAGCCGTACTTTGGTATGCCCCGAGGTACCAACACGCGCGGACGTACGATCGCGACGTGCCACTCCGACTGCCCGTCCGCGTCACGGATCTGCGCGTCACGCCGCCAACGCCGATGGTCGCCGGACTCGCCGTGACGCTCGTCTCGCTGACGACGATCGTGGTTGCGCTGCTCGAGCAGGGCACCTCCATCCCGGACGCTTCGGCGGTCTACCTCGTCCCGGTCGTGATTGTCGGGTCGGTGGCCGGGACGGCGGCCGCCCTGGGAACGGCGGCATTGGCGTTCGTCGTGTACGACGTCCTCTTCACCGACCCACGCTTCTCGCTCGTCGTCTCCGATTCAAGCGAGCTGCTCAACCTCGTGGTCGTCCTGGTGGTGGCGCTTGCGATCGGGCGGCTGGCCGCACTGGGCAGGGAGCGGGCCGCCGAGGCCGATCGGCGCGCGACCGAGGCGACCGGCCTCTTTGCAGTCAGCCGGCTCCTCGCGACCGCCGATCGGACCGAGGCCGTCGTCACGCCAATCGTCGAGCTGATCGCCCGTGAAGCGAACCTGGATCGGGTCTGGATCGCGCTCGATGGCCGGGCTCACGACCCGATTTTCGCGGACACCGGGTCCGCGCCTGTTCCGAACCCGGCTGTGACCACGACGCTGGCGCGCATGCCAAACGACGAGCCGGCCCGCTGGATCCGCGCCCACGAGTCGGTCGGTCGCACCAGCGCAGGAACAAGGACCGGCGCCGATGGCGAGGTCCTGCGGATCAAGATCGAAACGGGTGGGGCGACGCTTGGGTCGCTGTGGGCGGTCAAGCCGCCGGGATCGGGTCTCCCAGGACCTGAGTCGACCCGGCTGCTCGCGCTTGCAGCCGATCAGATCGCCCTGAGTCTGCGACGTGACCGCCTCCGGCACGAAGCGACGACGGCCGAGGTCGCGCGCCGCAGCGATGCCCTCAAGAGCGCCCTGCTCGATTCGGTGTCTCATGACCTGCGAACGCCACTCGCCGCGATCCGGGCGATGGCCGGCAACCTTGCAGATCCCGCGATCGCCTGGTCGCCCGATGCCGTGCGCAGCGAGGCCGAGTCGATCGACCGGGAGGTCCAACGCCTCGATCGATTCGTCCGTTCGGTGCTCGATCTTAGTCGAATCGAATCGGGTGCCCTGCAGCCCGATCTCGAGGTCTTCGACGTTCGTGAGCTCGTCGAGCGAACCCTCGATCGGCTGGGTCCGGCGATCGCCGATCGTCCGGTTCGGCGCTCGTTCGCCACGGATCTGCCGCTCGTCCGCGTCGATGCCGTTTTGTTCGACGCCATCGTCTCGAACCTCGTCGACAACATCGCCGACCACACGCCTCCCGGCACGCCGGTCCAGGTCAGCGTGACCAGCCCCGAACCCGGCCGGCTCGTGGTCACCATCGAGGACGGCGGAGCGGGCGTCTCATCGACGGACTTGGCGCGGATCTTCGACAAGTTTCAGCGCGCCGGGCAATCGGGGGTGGGGTCCCGGCGCGGGATGGGGCTCGGGCTGTCGATCGTGAAAGGGATGACCGAGGCCCTCGGCGGCCACGTCGAAGCCCGCCGATCCGCCCTCGGGGGCCTCGCGGTCGACCT
>JBDTNS010000247.1:0-3534 GCA_039933675.1 Chloroflexota bacterium | reverse complement strand
GGGTGGTTGTGCGACTCGATCTTGAACGCGACGGCCAGACCGCCGCCGATCGAGATGACGCCGGCGTTCTCGCCCGGTCCGGCGACGACCCCCTCGCCGGCGGTCGGGAGCGTCCGCAGGAGCGGTTTCGAGCTCTTGTATGAGCAGTGTTCGCTCCACATGACGCTGAACATCGCAAGCTCGAGATCGTTCGGATCGCGGCCGCCAAGACGCTCGCGGATGGCGCGGAGCTCCTCGTCCGTCACGCCGAGCCGGCGATGCAGCGGCTCGACGGGTCGCTCGGCGGGGCGTTCGACCACGGTCATCGCGATCCGGCGCCGACCACGAGCGGGCCGGCGGTGGCGGCTCGGGCGGCGCTGTCGACGAGCGAGCGGACGATCCCGAACCCGTCGTCCGAGCCGAGGATCGCCTCCGAGGCACGTTCCGGGTGCGGCATCAGCCCGGCGACGTTGCCGGCCGCGTTCGTCACACCGGCGATCGCCCGGAGCGAGCCGTTCGGGTTGCCGTCGTCGTCGGGTCCGGCCGGCGTCCCGGTGCCGTCGACGTAGCGGAACAGGATGTGGCCGTCTCGCTCGAGCGCGTCTAGCGTGGCCTCGTCCGCGTGGAACCGGCCCTCGCCGTGGGCGACCGGCATGCGCAGCGGACGTCGCGCATCGACGAGATGCGTGAACGGCGTGTCGAGCCGCTCGGCGGCGATCGAGATTTCCTGACCGGTAAACCGAAGCGAAGCGTTGCGCAGGAGGGCACCCGGCACGAGACCGGCCTCCGCGAGCACCTGGAAGCCGTTGCAGATCCCGAGGACGAGCCCACCGCCGGCCGCGAACTCGGCGACCGCACGCATCACCGGGCTGAACCGCGCGATGACGCCGGCCCGGACGTAGTCGCCGTACGCGAAGCCGCCGGGGAGGACGACCGCGGCGACCCCGTCGAGGGTCGCCTGCTCGTGCCACAGGACGACCGGCTCCGCGCCGGCGAGGTCGAGGGCATGGACCGTGTCGCGGTCGCAGTTGCTCCCCGGAAAGACGACCACGCCGATCCGGACCGGCATGCTCAGCTCTCCCCCGCTCCGGCGACGACGGTCGAGGAGGCACCACCGACGAGCTCGATGCCGTAAACCTCGATGAGCGGGTTCGCGAGCAGTTCGGCTGCCAGGCGCTCCGCGATGGCTCGAGCGGCCGCCTCGTTCGCGGCGTCCACGGTCAGCTCCGCGCGCCGCCCGATCCGGACGTTGTGGATGCCCTCGATGCCGAGGTGGCCGAGGCTGCCCTCGACGGCCCGCCCGGCCGGATCGAGGATCCCGGGCTTTGGCGTGACGTTGACCGCGAACCGGAAGCTCGTCATGAGGCGATGAGGTCCTCCTGGAGATAGCGTTCAAAGCTCGCCCCGGTGATCCGCTCGTACGCCTCGATGTACCGCGCCCGAGTGCCGGCAACGACGTCGTCGGGCAGTGCCGGACCGGGCGCCGATTTGTCCCACGACTGCGTCTCCAGCCAGTCGCGCACGAACTGCTTGTCGAAGCTCGCCTGCGGCCGACCGGGATCGTACGTCGCCGCATCCCAGAACCTGGAGGAGTCTGGCGTCAGGGCTTCGTCGATGACCATCAGCCGGTCAAGCCGTTCGTCAGGCCGATCGTCGTCGAAGGTATAGCTACCACCCGGCCTCTCCATTGGCGTCGCGACACCGAATTCGAACTTCGTGTCGGCGAGCAGGACGCCGCGGCGCTCGGCGACCGCTGCGCCATATCGGTAGAGGCGCAGGGCACGTTCCCGAATCGCTTCGGCGAGGGGCGCGGTGTATTCGGTGACCCCACCGTGCCACGCACCGATGTGCTCGATCATGCCGTCGAATGTGATGTTCTCATCATGCTGGCCTGGCTCCGCCTTCGTGGCGGGCGTGAAGATGGGTTCCGGCAATCGGTCGCTCTCACGCAAGCCCGCCGGCAGCCGGATCCCGCACACGGTCCCGTGCTCCTGGTACTCCTTCCAGCCCGATCCGGCCAGGTAGCCGCGAACGACAGCCTCGATCGGGATCACCGCCGCGGGCCGGCAGATCATGATCCGGCCGCGGATGGCATCCACAGGGCCGAGATCGGGCTCGTGCCCGGTGGTCCGAATCTCGGCGCGCCACTGCTCGGCCAGGATGTCGGGGTCCGTATCGAGCAGGTGGTTACGCGTGATCGTCGCCGTCTCAGCGAACCAGAAGCGCGACATCCCGGTGAGCACCCGCCCCTTGTCCGGGATCACGGACGGCAGGACGACGTCGAAGGCGCTGATCCGGTCGGAGGCGACCAGCACCAACCGGCCGTCGTTGAGCATCGATAGATCGCGCACCTTCCCCGACCGCAGGAACGACTCAGCCAGCATTCGACACCTCCGCGGCGCCTGTCGCACCAGACGACCGGGCCGCGAGGCCCTCGGCAAGGCCGTCGAGCCGCCCGATGACCTCGGGCACGTGACGCAGGAACGACGCGTCGTCGAAGCAGACGTCGAGCTGGGCGAGCGAGAGCCGCTGGGCCACCGCCGGATCGACGGCGAGCAGGTCGCGCAGGGCCGCGCGCTCGTCCGCGGCGCGCAATGCTGCGCGCTGGACGATCGCGTACGCGTCCTCGCGCGACATCCCGCCCTCTTCCACGAGCGCAACGAGGACGTGCGACGACGCATGCAGTCCGAGACCGCGAGCGATGTTCTCGCGCATCCGCTCGGAGCGGACGAGGAGTCCTTCGACGAGGCTCGTCATCCGGACGAGCATGTAGTCGAGCAGGATCGTGGCGTCGGGGAGGATCACCCGCTCCGCGCTCGAGTGGCTGATGTCACGTTCGTGCCAGAGCGGCTGGTCCTCGAGCGCGGTGTGCGCGTAGCCGCGCAGCAGGCGCGCCAGCCCCGCGATCCGTTCCGAGAGGATCGGGTTGCGCTTGTGCGGCATCGCGGACGAGCCCTTCTGGCCGCTCCGGAATGGCTCCTGGACCTCGCCGATCTCCGTGTGCTGGAGATTGCGGACCTCGGTCGCGAACCGCTCGAGCGAGCCGCCGAGGATGGCGATCGCGACGAGGAGGGCGGCGTGCCGGTCTCGCTGGACGATCTGGGTGCTGACCGGGTCGGCGTGGAGGCCGAGATCGGCAAGGACCTCGGCCTCGAGTTCCGGCGCGAGGTGGCTGTACGTCCCGACCGGCCCCGAAATCTTGCCCGTCCCGATCTCGTCGACGGCCACGGCCAGGCGGACCCGACCCCGATCGAGCTCGAACGCCCAGCCGGCAAGCTTGAGCCCGAACGTCGTCGGCTCGGCATGGACCGAATGGGTCCGGCCCATCATCACGGTGCCGGCTTCGGCCCTCGACCGGGCGATCAGCACGGCCAGCAGGCGGTCCGCGTCGGCGAGCAATCGCGTCCCGGCGGCTCTCAGCTGGAGTGCCAGCCCGGTATCGACGACGTCGCTGCTCGTCAGCCCGAGGTGAAGGTAGCGGCCATCCGGACCGACGCTCTCGGCGACCTGGGTCACGAAGGCGATGACGTCGTGGTCGGTCGTGCGCTCGATTTC
>JBDTNS010000246.1:0-3547 GCA_039933675.1 Chloroflexota bacterium | reverse complement strand
GGTGCGCTACCAGACTGCGCCACGCCCCGACGACCCGGAGTCTAGCACCCGGCTCGCGTGACGCCCCCGCTCAGCCGCTCCGGCCGCCGAGCTGCGCAATCCAGCGGCCGTAGTCGGCAAGCTCGTCCTTCGGCTCGCGGGCGAGGAGGTCGACGAGGCAGCGTTGGACGCTCTTGCCCTCGAAGAGCGCGCGCTCGACTTCTCGGGCGATCGGCATCTCGACGCCTAACCGTTCGGCCAGCGCGAGCGCGGCCTGGACGGTATAGGCGCCTTCCGCGGTGCCCGGCAAGGTCGCCTCGATCTCGGACCAGCGGCGGCCACGAGCGAGCTCCTCGCCAAGCCGGTGGTTGCGCGAGAGCGGCGACCCGCACGTCGCGATGAGGTCACCCATCCCGGCCAGACCCGCGAAGGTGAGCGGGTTGGCGCCCGCGACCATCCCGAGCCTGGTCATCTCGGCGAGTCCCCGAGTGAGCAGACCGGCCTTGCCGTTGTCTCCGAAGCCGAGCCCGTCGGCGGCGCCGGCGGCGATCGCAACGATGTTCCGCGCGATCTCAGCCGCGAGGTTCGGCCCCGAGAGCGCCGCGATCCGGTCGATCGGCACGCTCGCCCCCTCGCCGATCACCTCGCTCATGCGCAGGTTCGTGCCACGCTCGAGTCCCTTGACGACCGACAGGAGGTCCGCCTCGGGCGCCAGGAACGGAGCCGCCCCCGCGACGGCCGAGCGGAGGTGCGCCGATGGGGTAGCGAAGATCACGAGGTCCGTCGCCTCGCGGAGTACGGCGACATCGGCGGTGGCGAAGAGCGTCGCGGGGAGGTCGATCCCCGGCAGGCGCGCCTCGTTGCGATGCGTCTCGGCGATCCGTGCCGCCGTCTCCGGCGAGTGGCACAGGAGCGTGACCGGCTCCGTGCGCGCAATAAGCCGCGCGAGTGTCGTCCCCCAGGCGCCGGCCCCGACGACAGCGACGCGCGGCCCGGCCATCAGCTCGGTTTGCGCGCCCGGCCGACGGATCCGCGCCGCGGTCCCTTGCCGGAGGCGACAGGCGCGCTGCGCAGTTTCTTGCGGCGCGGCAGCTTGACCGACGATCGATCACGGAAGACGAGCCGGATCGGCGTCCCATCGAACCCGAACTGCTCGCGCAGCCGGTTCTCGAGGTAGCGCCGGTAGCTGAAGTGGACCGCCGATGCGTCCGAGGCGAAGAAGACGAAGGTCGGCGGCGCGACGGCGGCCTGCGTCGCGTAGAAGAGCTTCGGGCGGTGGCCGCGAACCGGGGGCGGCGGCGTGCGCTCGGTCGCGGCCAGGAGGACCCGGTTCAGCTCGCCGGTCGAGATCCGCTTGCGGCGCTCACCCCAGATGTCGATCGCGGTCTCGATGACGCGCCCGACGCGCTGGCCGGTCTTGGCACTGATCGAGACGATCGGGGCGAAGTCGAGGAACGGGACCTCGGCCCGGATCCACTCGACGTACTGGTCGAAGGTCCGATCGGTCTTCTCCTCGACGAGGTCCCACTTGTTGACCGCGATGACGAGGCCCTTGCCCTCTTCGATGATGTAGCCCGCGACATGCGCATCCTGCGCCGTCAGCCCCTCGACGGCGTCGATGACGAGGACCGCGATGTCGGCGCGTGACAGCGCATGCAGGGCACGCAGCGTGGAATACCGTTCCGCGGCGGGCCCATTGGCGACCTTGCCGCGCCGCCGGATCCCGGCCGTGTCGATCAGGACGACCTCGCTGCGACCCCAGGCGAGGCGCGTGTCGATCGCGTCGCGGGTGGTGCCTGGGATCTCCGAGACGATCGCGCGGTCCTCACCGAGCAGCGAGTTGAGGAGGCTGGACTTGCCGACGTTCGGGCGACCGACGAAGGCGATCGCGGCGGGCTCCCCGTCCTTCTCGGCGGCCATCGCGGCATCCCAGCGGCGCGCTTCGAGATCGGTTGGATCGACCGGCAGGCCATCCGCCGAGCCGTTCGCGGTCCCGTCGCCACTCACCTCCCCGTCCGAGTCGCCGGCCTCCGGGTCGCCGACGACGAACGGGTCGAGATGACCGGCGGCGACCTCATCGGCCCACGCGTCGGCCTCGGCTTCGCGCGCCTTGCGGGCCAGCTCGGCCTCGCTCTCGGGCGGGAGCGCCCAGACGATCGCGTCGAGCAGGTCGCCCGTCCCGCGGCCGTGCGAGGCAGAGATCGCGTAGGTCTCCTCCCAGCCGAGCGAGTGGAACTCGGCGCCGTCGAGCTCACGCTTCTCGTTGTCTGCCTTGTTGACGGTGACGATCACCGGGGCCGTCGCACGGCGCAGGATCCTGGCCGCCTCGAGATCGCCCGGCGTGATGCCGCTGATGGCATCGACGACGAACAGGATCACATCTGCCTCGGCAATCGCCAGGCGGGCCTGCTCCTGGACGCGCGCCTCGATCGGATCGTCCGGGTCGAGCTCGAGACCGCCGGTGTCGACGACTACGAAGCGGCGGCCGTTCCATTCGGTGTCGCCGTACAGGCGGTCGCGCGTGGTCCGGGCGCGGTCCTCGACGATCGCCGTGCGCTGGCCGAGGATCCTGTTGAAGAGCGTGCTCTTGCCGACGTTCGGTCGCCCCACGATGGCGACGACCGGCATCCCGCCTCGACCGATGGCCACGGGTCAGGCAGCGCCGGATGCGGCGACCCTTGGCTGGGTGGGAAGCGATGTCGTGCGGCCGGCCGGCGTGGCGGCCTGCTGGAGCGCGGCGAGCGCAAGGTCGGCGGCCGTCTTCTTGGCCTGCGGCGTCCCGGCCAGCACGAGGATCCGCTCCGCGACATCGCGGAGGTCCTCGATCGGCGTCGAGGTCCCGCCGGTCACGCCGACGATGCGCGCCTTGGCGAACGGCGCTGGATCGGTCAGGTCGCGGGCGGTCTCGATCTGGATCGCCGCGGTCCCCGTGATCTCGCACAGCCGCGTCAGCTCCGCGGTGTTCGCGCTCGACCGTCCACCGACGACGACCATCAGATCGACATCGCGAGCAGTCTCGAGCGTGTCCTCCTGGCGACGGATGGTGACGGGGCAGACGGTGTTGACGATCTTGAGCTCGTGCGAGCGCGAAACCATGAACGCGGCGAGTTTCTCGAACTTCCAGGGCGGCTGGGTCGACTGGCTGATGAGCGCCATCCGCTTCTTGCGCGGAATGGCCGTCTCCCATTCCGATTCCTCGTCGACCACGATCGCATCGGGCGCGAACCCGAGGAGGCCGACGACCTCGGCGTGGTTGGGGGTCCCGAGCAGGACGATCGTGTAGCCGTCCTCGACGAGCCTGACCAGCTCGCGCTGCTCCTGGATGACCCAGGTGCACGTGCCGTCGATGACCTCGAGGCCGCGCTCGTCGGCGCGTTGCATGACATCAGGCCGGACGCCGTGCGCCCGAATGATGACCGCGGCGCCGTGATCGACGTCGTCGAGCGAATCGACGGTCTGGATGCCCAGGTCCTTCAGGTCACGGACGACGCCCTCATTGTGGACGACCTGGCCCAGCGTATGCGTCGCCTTGCCCGCGGCCGACGCTTCCTTCGCCTTGTCGATCGCC
>JBDTNS010000245.1:0-3553 GCA_039933675.1 Chloroflexota bacterium | reverse complement strand
GGGCTGATCGTGTCGCGGACCGGCCGCTACAAGTGGCTGATCGTCGGATCCGTCGGGCTCATGGGTCTTGGAGTGCTGCTGATGACCCAGCTGACCAAGGACACGCCGATCCCAGTCGTCTGGCTGTGGATGTTCATTGCCGGTCTGGGCGTCGGCACGACATTCTCCGCCCCGACGATCGTCATCCAGAACGCGGTGCCGTTCCGCGAACTCGGCGTGGCGACCTCCAACCTGACGTTCTTCCGCCAGATCGGCGGCACGATCTCGCTCGCGTTCGTGGGCACGATCTTCGCGACGTCGTTCAAGGACAACCTCGTCCCCCAGATGACGGCGGCCGGGGTACCCAGCCAGGGCACCGACTTCCTTACGCAGGCTGGCGGGAAATTCGATCTGTCGCAACTCACGGGCGTCGGGGACCTGACGCAGATCCTCCGGTCGCAGATCCCGCCTCAGTTCCAGTCCTTGATCCCGAACATCATCGAAGGTATCCACGGGGCGTTCAGCCTCGCGACTGCCCAGACATTCTGGCTGGGCGTGGTCGGTGCAGTCTTGGCATTCGTCGCGGCGATCGCGATCAAGGAGATCCCGCTCCGAACGACGAACGAGGTGCCCGTCACTAGCCCGGCAGCCGCCGGGGCGACAGCTCCGACGGGCAGGGCCGATCCGGTGTCCGTCAGCTCCGCCGTCCGCGACTGACCCACGCTCCTCCTCGTACCCTCGACGGCCCCGGTGGATCCCACCGGGGCCGTTGTTCGTCTCCGCCGAGTAGCATTCGGGACGATGACCCCGATCCCCGCTCCTGTTCCGCCGCAGCTCCAGGCGCCGGGCACGGCGGACGCGCGATTCGAGCCGCTCCTCGCCGTCGCCGAGCTCCCCGTCGGCGCGTTCCGGCGCGTGACGCGGGGCGACCTGGACATCCTCCTCGCCAATACGCCCGATGGGATCGTCGCCACCGACGACCGATGCCCGCACATGAGTGCGCCACTCTCGATCGGGGAGCTCCACGGCTGCGTCATCGCCTGCCCCCTCCATGACGGCCAGTTCGACCTGTGCACCGGGGAGACGGTCCAGATGCCGACGACCGGCGGGATCGATGCGGACGGGGTCTATCGCCCGGCCTGGACACCCGGCGGAAGGGAAGCCAAGGTCGACGTCCCGGGCAAGAAGGCCGAGGCGCGCCGGCTGACCCGGACACGCCGGCTGCGCTACTACCCGGTCAGGATCGCCGACGGGCGGATCGAGGTCGCGCTTCCGCGGGTCTGAGCGGCGGACGGCCAGAGCGGGCGCGTGGCGGGCGGACCGGGCTCTCGACCGAGTCTGGCGCGTCCTCGTCGGCTCGGTTCGTCTTGATGATCTCGATCACCTCGTCCGGATCGTCGGTGACGTGGAAGAGATCGAGGTCGGTATCGGAGATCGCGCCCTGCGCCAGCAGCGTGCCGCGCATCCAGTCGATCAAGCCTGACCACCACGCGCGCCCGACCAGGACGACCGGGAAGTGGCGGACCTTGCCGGTCTGGATGAGCGTCAGCGATTCAAAGAGTTCGTCGAGGGTCCCGATCCCGCCCGGCAGGATGACGAACCCGTCCGCGTACTTCACGAACATCACCTTGCGCGCAAAGAAGTAGCGGAACTCGACACCGAGATCGACGTATCGGTTCATGCCCTGCTCGTGCGGCAGTTCGATGTTGCAGCCGACGGAGAGTCCCCCGCCCTCGCGACAACCTCGATTGGCCGCCTCCATCGCGCCCGGACCACCACCGGTGATCACCGCATAGCCGGCTTCCGCGAGCCGCTTTCCTATCGTCCGGGCCAGCTCGTAGGTGGGGTCGTCGGGGCGCGTGCGCGCCGATCCGAAGACGGTGATCGCCGGGCCAACCTTGGCCATGGCATCGAAACCCTCGACGAACTCGGCCATGATCCGGAGCGCTCGCCAGGGATCGGTCTGGAGGAATTCTGGGGTCGGTCCTCGCTCGAGGAACTGCTCGTCCTCGGTCGTCGCCTCGCTGCCCTCGACGATGCGGGCGCCCTTCGGGCTGACGACCATGCGACCTGCCCGACGGCGTTCCGGCGTCATCTCATCCATCGGGCTAGGATGCCACCCAGGAGGTGCCGGTGCGCACTCGTTGGATCATTGCCGCGACCCTGGTCGTGGTCGGCGCCGTATGGATCGGCCAGGGCCTGGGATTCCTGCGCGGAACTGGCTTCATGGTCGGGGACGCACGGTGGGCGCTCATCGGCGTGGCGCTGCTCGCGGGCGGTCTCATCGTCGGCTGGACCGCGGTCAGGGCCCGCCGGGGGGTCTGAGCCAGGCCGTCCAGGCGGTCTCCGCGGGACCCGCGGTGACCTGGTTGCCGTGGCGGGCGAGCGGGAGCCGAAGCAGGCTCTGATCCGCGAGCAGCCGGCTGACGATCCCCGGCTCGTCGAGGGCCAGGTGGGCGAGGCCCTGATCGCGATATGAGCGGGATCTCGGATCGAGGAGCGTCACCGCGCCGAGCGCCTGGGTGAACCGGCGCAGCTCCCCGGGGGCGATGCCACGCTTCCGGATATCGACGTAATGGACGGCCACGCGGCGTTCGCGGAAGAACCGCAGGGCGGCACGCGTCGGCGAGGAATCGTCGCGGCCGAAGACCTGGATGTCGGGCATCTTGCGGGTCGGGGTCTTGCCGAGCGGAGCGGGCATGGGGCGGAGCGTAGCGCGCCCCCGATGACCGGGTGCCGCGGTACCATCGCCCCGATGGCAGGAGGTGGTTCGTGACGGTCTGGTTCACGGTCAAGCTCGACGATCGGCCGGGTTCGCTCGCGCGCGTGGCGGCCGCCCTCGGCGAGCGCGGCGTCAACATCACCGGGATCGTCGGCGTCGCCGAGGATACCGACGGCGCGCTCATGCTGACGACCTCCGACCCGGTCGCGACGCGAGCGGCCTTCGCGGCGCTCGATCTGCCGTTCGAGGAGCACGATCCGACGGCCGGGATCGAGCCCGACGCCCTCTCCGTCAACGATCTCCGACCCGGCGCCGCGGACCGAGCATGATCGGCTGATGCCGAGGCGCGAGAGAACGGGGCGCGCCACGGCTGCGGCGATCCGCTTCGATGTCGTCGACACCGCCTCGTCGATCGCGGCCGTCACGGAACGGGTCGCCGGGATCGGCGGCCGGCTCCGTGCGCTCGCGACCGTCCGTCGTGTCGATGGCGAGCCGCCGCTCGCGGAGATCGAGGTCGAGGTCGAAGGTGTCACCGAAGCCGCGCTGGTCGAGGCGCTCGATTCGCTCGATGACGTCCGCACCGTCCACCTCACCCGGGCGCTCGACACGATCTTCGGCAAGCGGATCATCGTCGTGGGTGGCGGCGCGCAGGTCGCGCAGGTCGCGCTGGCGGCGGTGAGCGAGGCGGACCGCCACAATCTGCGCGGGGAACGGATCAGCGTCGATACGATCCCGCTCGTGGGCGAGGAGCACATCGCCGCCGCGGTCCGGGCCGTGGCCGACCTGCCGCGTGCCCGACTGCTCGTCCTCGCCGGCTCGATCATGGGTGGCGACATCAGCGTCGCTGCCGAG
>JBDTNS010000244.1:0-3606 GCA_039933675.1 Chloroflexota bacterium | reverse complement strand
AAGCACCACTTCGACGTGCCGCGGACGATCGCGCGCGTCAACAACCCCAAGAACGAGGCGCTCTTCCGCCACCTCGGCGTCGACGAGCTGATCAGCCCGACCCGGATGATTCTCGGCTCGATCGAGCAGGACATCCCCGTCCACGAGCTGCTCCACCTCGCCGCGCTCGGCGAAGGCGAGCTGGAGCTCATCGAGGCGCATCTCCAGGCCGGTTCGCCCGCCATTGGCAAGGCGCCCAAGGACCTCTCGATCCCCGACGGCTGTTCGCTCTTCGCGGTGATCCGCAACGGCGTGGCGACGCCGCTCCGCCCCGACACCCTGATGCTCGAGGGCGACAAGATCATCGCCATCGGCAAGCAGGAGTGTCAGACGGTCCTCCACAGCCAGCTCATCGGAGATCCCGAGGAAGCTGCGACGGGCTGAGCACGGGCGCGGCCTTACGTCGGGTCGGGTGTCGGCGGGGCGGTGGGCGTCGGGTTCGGTGTCGGCGGGGCGGTGGGCGTCGGGTTCGGTGTCGGCGGGGCGGTGGGTGCGGCCGTCGGAACAGAGCCGCTGACCGCGATCAGCGCGCCGTAGACGGCGGAGAGGCCGTGGTGGCCGGCGGCGCGGCGGCCGTCGCCGAAGGCCCAGAAGACGTGGGTACCGTCGGCGGTCAGCGCGGCTCGCTCGCGGAGGCCGACCCCGAGGTAGACGGAGCCGATGTTGCCGGTCTGCCAGCGGCTGACGCTGACGGGCCTGGGCACCGACCAGGTCCTGCCGCCGTCAAAGGACGCGGAGTACGAGTTGCCGACCGAGGTTCCGGCGATCGTGTGCAGGGTGACCATCATGAAGCCCTTGCCGATGACGATGTTCGGATGGAAGATTCGCTGGCTCTTGCCGCCGTAGCGCGGCGGCGCGGGCAGGCCGTTGGAGGACCAAGTCGCGCCGCCATTGGCGCTCGAATAGACGCGAATGCCACCATCGACGCCGGTCGCGAGGTACACCGTTCCGGTCGTCGGATCGACGTCCAGGCCAAAGTTCCACATCGGGTCGGTCAGGCCGGCGGTCCCGCTGCCGGCGCCGATGTTCCACGAGGTCTTGGCCATCCTCACGGCGAGGACGCTCGGGCCGAGGGTGAACCTGCCTGTGGAGCGGTCGTAGGTGAAGTGGGCGACCGAGAAGCCGATCCGGCCGACGTTCGACATGCTCCCGTACGAGAACAGGTTGGCCTTGGTCCAGACCTTGACGTCACGCTGATAGAAGGCGACGTAAGCGGAGCCGTCGGCGGCGGTCGCGATCCGGTAGTCGATGCGCCAGGTGTCGCCGTAGCCCGCCGGCGGTCTGGCCGCCGGGACCTCGATCTGATTGAAGGTGCGGCCGAAGTTGGATGAGGCCATGAGTCTGAGCCCCGGTCCCCTGTTCGGGTCCTTGGGCCAGTTGTAGGCCGCGTACACGTTGCCAAAGTTCGGGCTCGCCTTGTTGTTGTCGGTCGCGAGATAGGGGAAACCACCGAACCAGGGGGTCGTGGTGTGCGCGACGAACGGCGCGGACCAGGAGCGTCCCTCGTTATCGCTGTACGACACGCCGAAGTAGCAGCAGCGGCCACCGTAGGTCGTCATCGCTCCGAAGTAGAGCCGCGCCGAGCCGGCAATGGGACCCGGCCCCCAGGCGATGACCGGGTGGTTGCCGCCGCCGCGCGGATTGCCGGTAGCCGTCCTGAAGGTCTTGCCGCCGTCGTGCGAGACGCGGATGACGACCGACGGATGCGTGTCGCCCTGCGGATAGGTGACCGCGATGGTGTTCGGGTTCGACGGATGGGTCGCGACGCTGGGCTCGCGGCTCCGGGTCGAGGTACTCGTCGGGGCCGTGCTCGTCAAGGTCTCGTGGGCGACGGACGGGGTCAGGCCGGCCGCGGCGACGGGTGCCGACAGGGCCAGCGACAGCGCGAGCGCAACAGCGAGCGGAACCGAGAGCGCCGAGCGGGACAAGGTGGGACCTCGAGGGAAGCGCTGACGATGCCAGTCGTCGTCCGTTCAATGTCCGGCAAGGCTGCCGGAGTGGCTACACGGCGATAGTCATTCATGGCAGCCATGAGTCCCCCCCGGATCACCGCTGCGGTAGTCGCACGTCGAATCGGGGTGCGCAGGTCGGGGAGTGCCTCGTGACACCACATCTCATCGCAAAGAACTCGCAACACTCTTGACAACGCCATTGTCAAGGTTCTAGCATCCTGCGATGTCCCAGATCCGCCCGGAGCGCGATCCCGAGCGACCCGTCTACGTCATCAGCGTAGCCGCGACGCTCGTGAGCGCGCATCCCCGGACCCTTCGCATCTATGAAGACGAGGGTCTCCTGTGCCCGGCGCGGACACCAACCAATATCCGTCTCTATAGCGAGAACGACATCCGCCGACTCACCTGGATTCGCCACCTTACCCGGGAGCGCGGCGTGAATCTGGCCGGCATCCGGATCCTGTTCGAACTCGAGGAGCGCCTCGGCGCTCGCATCCTCGAAGCCCTCTATGCCGAAGGGACAGTCGACGACAAGGCGCCCGCCGCCGCCGCCGCCGAACCCGCCGCACCCCAGAACACCTAGGAGAACCCGAAATGGCCAAGCGACCGTCCACCCCGGTCGACGAGCAGTCCACACCGTCCGCCGGTACGCTCGAGCTTCCGCTCGTGGCGCTCCGGGAGACCGTCATCTTCCCGGAGATGATCGTCCCGCTTCAGGTCGGTCGCGAGAAGAGCGTCAACGCGCTCAACGCCGCGGTCGCCGAGGGCGGGCCCATCGCGCTCGTCACCCAACGCCAAGCAGAGCAGGAGGAGATCGACGACCCCTCCGAGCTCTATTCGATCGGCACGCTGGCCAAGATCGCCCAGGTCGTGCAGCTCCAGGACGGCACGGTCCGCGCGATCGTCCAGGGCCAGGGGCGGCTGCGCGTCCTCGGCTTCAAGGGCACCGAGCCGTACCTTCGCGCGATCGTCGAGGAGCTCCCCGATGAGAGCCCCGACGGGGTCGAGGTCCAGGCGCTGATGCGCTCGGTCCAGGCCCAGATCGAGCAGTACGTCGCCAACGGCGCGCCCGTGCCGCCCGAGGCGGCCGTCGCGGCCCGCAACATCAGCGAGCCCGGCCTGCTGGCCGACATGGTCGCCTACAGCCCGGACATGTCGACCGAACAGCGCCAGGAGATGCTCGAGACGATCGACGTCACAGAGCGGCTCAAGCTCGTCTCGACGTTCCTCGCCAACCAGATCGAGATCCTCGAGCTGAAGGGCCGGATCCAGTCCGAGGTCAAGTCCGAGATGGACAAGACCCAGCGCGAATACATCCTGCGCGAGCAGCTCAAGGCCATCCAGCGTGAGCTGGGCGAGGACGACCCGCAGCAGGCCGAGATCAACGAGCTGCGCGAGAAGGTCGAAGCCGCCGGCATGCCCGACGAGATCAAGACCCGCGCGATCAAGGAAGTCGACCGGATGAGCCGGATCCCCTCCGCCTCACCGGAGGTCGGGGTCATCCGGACCTACGTCGACTGGCTGATCGGCCTGCCGTGGAACGTCTCGACCGACGATCAGCTCGACATCAAGGAGGCCGCCCGGATCCTCGACGAGGACCACTACGGCCTCGAGA
>JBDTNS010000243.1:0-3629 GCA_039933675.1 Chloroflexota bacterium | reverse complement strand
TCATGTCGCCGGGATCGCCGGTTGGATCGCTCGAAGCGGACGGCGTCGGATCGGCCGACGGTGCGGGCCCGACGGGCGCGGGAGCCACTGCACCGGGCTCCACGCCGACTGCGCCACCCACCGAGGAGAGAACGAGCAGGGAGGCGGCGGCGACGGCGAGCATTCGGCGCATGACGGGTCTCCGGCAAGGAACGGGTCGGGAACGACGCTCGGACGGCCTCGAAACCGACTCCTGCGCCTTCACCCTACTCTGTCGCGTCCGCGTGCCACCCGGCAGGACCCGGTGGTCCCATCAGCGCATGGCTCCCATGTCCCAACTCCACGGAACCCCACCCGACGGCCCCGCTCCGCCCGCGCAAGGCAGTGCGACGGGTCAGCGCGCGGCGGCCCGGGCCGCCCGGATCTGCTGCTCGGCCTCGGCGACGCGAGCGATGACCCCGTCACGGAGCCGGTCCATCGCGACCTGCAGTCCCGTGGCGCTCGTGGCGATGGAGGTCAGAGTGGACTTCATGCCCTTCAGCGCGTCGAGCTCACCACGGACCGCGCTCAGCGCCGCCCGGATGGCCTCGACATCGATCTCCGCCTCGACCTCGCGCAGGCTCGCGATCGCCAGCAGGCGGGCCAGGCGGAGCGCGGCCTCGAGCGTCGCAGCGTCGGGTGCAGCCGGGTCGACGACGCAGTAGACGTCGCCGGCTCGGATGTCGAACGGGGCGATCCCCGTTGGCGCATGGGCCGGGCTGAACACGACAAGCGCGACAGCGGCGGCCCGATTCTCCTTCGCCTCGCGGAGCTCCTCGCGCATTGCCCGGCCGGACATCGCGCGATCCTTCGCCTCGACGACGATTCGGGCCTCGGCACCGCCGGTCCGATCCGGGTTCACCGTCACGACGAAGTCGCCCTTCTTCGAGCGAAGCAGCTCGCCGGTCTCACCACCGGTCCGATCCAGCAGGTCGCCGGAGCCACGGGCGATGTCGGCGAGGATCGCCTCGAGCGTGTCCTCGAAGTCGGCGCCCTTCGCTGCCGATTTCGAGCGCTCGACGCCACGCGCCGTCGCGGCCGCCTCGATCGCGGTGAGGCGGTCGTTCAGTCGCTCGAAGCCGCTTGCGACCTCGGTCCGGAACTGGTGCATCGGGGAGTGCTGGCGGGTAGGGTCGAGGAGGAGCGCGAGCTTCGAGGCATCCCCGTCGAAGTACGTCCCGAGAAGCGTTCGCATCCGGCCGATCGCGCTGTCCCGCTTCGTCTCGTCGAACAGCTCACCGACAAACGTCCGAAGCGCGCCACGGTCGCCGAGGAACTTCTCCAGCGTCCGCGGCAGGCGGCCGTCGCCGTCGGCGAAATTCGAGCGGAGGACCTGGTCGAGCGCCTCCGCGGCCTTCGCGTTGGACTGCTCCGACGAGCGGAGCAGCTTGTCGAACTCGCCCCGGACGAGATCGACGTCCACGCTGACCGTCGCGTCCTGGAGCGCGGTCAGGCCGATCCGGAGGGCGCGCTCGATGAACGCGGGACGGTCCTCGTGGGGATGGTCGGCGACAATCGCCGTGAGCGACGGGTCGCGCAGGACGAGGCGCTCGATGACGATCCGGTCGGCCTCGATGCGGACATCGGTGGTCGGGAGCTGGACGATACGGGCTTCCATGCCTCGCATCCTGAGCAGGCATCGTGACACCTAGCGTGTCACGCCATTCCCGAGCCTCAGCCCGCGGCCGGCTCCGAGCGCCGGATCGTCGCCTCGATCAGTCCGTAGGGCTCCGTCGTCGAGATGTACACCTCGCGATCGTTCTCGATCCCGAACTGGCCCACGTCGTACGTCCAGTGATGGAGGTTCGGCAGCGACATCGCGATCTCGGTCACCTCGGGGTGGCGCTCGAGGACAGCCTCGCCCACGATCCAGATGGACGCCTGGACGGAGACCGAGTGGTGCTCGGCCATGACGTCCAGGAAGGTCGATCGAACGACGGCGTACGAGGCGTCGAAGTCGATCGTGGCCGCCGGGTCGTAGGCCCACGACGCCGTCACCTTCGTGGCCATGATCCGGTCCTCGGTCTCCTTGAGGGTCGTGAACCGGTCGCGCGGGAAGCCGCTGAACGCCGAGCGGGACGTCTTCATCACCGACAGCCCGTCGATGCCGGCCCGGACCCGTGTCTCGTCCCGGCTCACGACCGCGACCGCCGTTCGCGTTTCGGATCCGTCGCGGGTGAACGCGTCCGGCGCCGCGCCGATCGGCCGCCAGGCGTGCTCCTGGATCGTCACTCGGACGACGTCGACCTCCGACCCCGCGTCCAGGAAGTGCCGGCACAGGACGATCGCAAAGTCCTCGATCGCGCCCGTCAGGAACTCGCCGGCCAGGGCATAGGCCGTGTTCTTCATCGTGTCGGTCGCGATGACGGCCGCGTTCTCGCCATCGCGGTACGAGGCCGCGAAGTCACCTTCCAGGGCGATCGCGATCGTCAGGTCGCGGACCCGATGGGGAGTTTCGCCCCGGACGACCTTGACGAGCCGGATCGCCGACTTGCCGTAGGCGTTCGCGCCGACCTCGATCACGACCGCACCGCGGCGGTCCGCGCGATCGGTGCGGCCGGCGCGGCCCTTCCGGCGCGGTCGCGAGCGATCGCAACGACGTCAGCGAGGGCCCGCTTCATCTCCGCGTCCCGGTCGGCCTCGATCGCGGCCGCAAGGACCGCCACGAGGTCGGACCGCGACCGGCCATCCACGAAGACACAGAAGCGGAACCCGTGGTGGGCCTCATAGGCGGCGTTGAGGCGCTCGAGATCGACGATCGCGGCCGTCGTCTCGCGGTCATAGCCCTGCTCGCGGAACGAGGACGCCGACACGGACGCCGGCGGGGCACCGAGCCGCGGGTGGGCGTCGATCAGCTCGAGCTGCTCCTCCTGTGGCATGGCGCGGGCGATCTCGGCCGCGCGGGCAAAGAGCGTCGACTCGGCGTGAAACGGGCGCGCGGCGGCCAGGCGGGCGAGGAACCGCGGCGCACCCTCGAACCACGGGGAGACGGCGGCGATGAACGCGTCCTCGGGCAGCGTATCGAGCGTGGCGACGTCCATCAGCTGCCCCGGTAGGTCGTCATCGAGTACGGCGCCAGCAGGAGCGGGACGTGGTAGCTCCGCCCGGGGTCGGCGATGCGAAGGTCGACCGTGACCCGCCGGAAGAACGCATCGCGCTCACGCCCAAGGTCGAACTCGAGGCGGTAGTCGCCGCCGACGAGGGGGCGCTCGAGGAGGTCGCGGATCCGGCCGTCACCGTCGGTCAGGGCCTGGGTCATCCGGATCGGCGCGTTCGGAACGTCGAGCCGGAACAGGGTCACCCGGATGCCCTCGGCCGGCTGTCCCCGCTCGGTGTCGAGCACGTGGGTCGAGATCGTCGGTCCGAGACCGTCGGCCACCGCTATCCTCCGCTCATGACGACCCTGCAGATCGAGGTCGGCGACCTCCACTTTAGCGCCCGCTGGGAGTCGGCCGCACCCGCCACGATCGAGGCGATCCGGCGGCTGCTCCCGATCACCTCGAAGCTGATCCACTGCCGCTGGACCGGCGAGTCGACGTGGATCCCGTACGGCGACTTCCGGCCGGGGATCGACTACGAGAACCACACCTCGCACCCGGCCCCCGGGATGC
>JBDTNS010000242.1:0-3655 GCA_039933675.1 Chloroflexota bacterium | reverse complement strand
CGTTGGCCCTCGCGATCCTGGCGTTCACCGCCGCGAACGGCCTCGTCGGCGCGATGGTCTTCAGCCTGCTCGCCACCGAGGTCCCAGCCGAGCGCCGCTCGCAGACGCTCAACCTCGTCTACCTGCCGCTGTACGCCGCCGGCATCATCGGCCCGCTCGTCGGCGGCGCGGTGTCGACCGTGGCCGGTCCGACCGGGCCGTTCTGGGCCGGCGCAGCTGTGTTCCTGGTCGGCGCGGTCGTCGTCGCCCTTCGGGTTCGCCCGCCTGCCAGGCGGCGCGATCACGGTCTCGAGCCCTCCGGCCTCGGCTGACCCGCCTCCGTCCCATTCAGAGGAGGCGTATCCGGACGGCATTCGGGCTTGTCGACGACCAATCATTCACCCAGCGGATCGGAGATGAAATCGCGGCATCGCTTCGCGGCGGCTCAGCCCTCCCATGGATCGGCCGACATCGTGCGAAGCAAGAACGTCCACATACGCCTCCACGGGATCATTCCGCTGTTATCCGGAGGCCGCGGCGAGCGAGGACGACCTGCGCGGCGTCCAGGCAACTGACGGCTCGGGAGTCGTGACCTTCAAGAGCATCTTCCCGGCCTGCTACCAGGGCCGCTGGCGGCACATCCACCTCGAGGTCTACCCGGATCTGGAGGCCGCGACCGACGAGGCGAACAAGATCGCGACATCGCAGGTCGCGCTGCCGAAGGACGCCTGCGAGCTCGTCGACGCGACGGCAGGTTACGAGTCGAGCGTTCGGACGCGGGCCAGGTCTCGCTCGAGCGCGACAACGTCTTCGGCGACGACGGCGGCGTCCACGAGCTCGGGACGATCAGCGCCGACGTGGCCAGCGAGATGACGGTCAGCCTGACCGTGCCGGTCAAGGCGACGTCGGCGGAGGGCCGGCCGGGCGCCTCCGAGTCGGCTCCCGATCGGGCAGGAGCGGGATCACGGCGAGCAGCATCGAGATGCCGCCGTACCAGACGGCGGGCAGGGCGAGCATCGAGGCGACGGGGACGGTCCAGCGGCGGTTCGTTCGGGCGCCCCAGACGACGAGAACGATCGCGACGGGCAGCCGGATCCAGAGCGGGATCGGCACGGACGCCCACGTCCCGCTCCTGCCGGCCGTGGCGTTCCGGAGCACGACATCGACCCACGTTCGCCACTGATCCGGCAGCACGGCGAACGAGATCGCGGCGATGGCTGCCGTCGCACCGAGCGCGATCGCGAGCGACCGCCACTCGCGTCGGAGCGCGAACCAGAGCAGCCCGATCCCCGGCGTGATCTTCGTCAGCAGAACGATCGCCCATGCGGCGGGCCAACGGAACCCGACGACGATGGCGACGGCAAGGAGCAGCGAGACATTGCCGCCGGCGATCTCCATGGCCGCGAACGGGAGGAGCAGCCCGGCCGCCAGAAGCCGCGGGCCGGTCAGGACCCGGACAGCCAGGACCAGGACCGCTGTCCAGACCGCCATGAACGCCTGCCATGGCAGGGCGGTCAGCGGCGAGACGAGCTGCAGGAACGCCGGCGAGTAGACGTAGGCGATCGGATCGTTCCAGTCGGAGTGGAGATACGGATCGGCGAGGGTCGCCTGCCAGTAGCAGCGGGCATCCTGGCCGGTTCCCCAGAGGCGGCCCCACGGCTCGCTGAAGGCGACGATCAGGGCCCAGATCGCGACGGCGACGGCGATCCCGACCCAGCCCGGCGTCTCGAGCCGCTCAAGCGACGGCAACCGGCCGTGCGCCGCCCGGCGAACGTCGCCGAAGAGGCGCTCGGCGGCGTGGTCGAAGGCGACGAGTGCGTGGCTCACCCGACCAGTATCGCCGCCGGCCTCAGCCCGGTCGGCGGCGCCCGACGACGAAGGCGCCCAGCCCGAGGAACGCGAGACCGACGACGACCTCGGCGACCGCCTCGCGGGCCTCGATCTCGCGATGGCGGCTGCCCGGGATGCCGAGGGCGACGTACGGGTATTGGGGCCCGAACTCCGCATTCATCGATTCGGGGTCGATCACTGTCAGTTCGTCCCAGGTGACGAGGCGGCCGTCCGGAAGCTGGAAGCGGGAGTCGAGCTGAAGATCGTTGTTCCCCCCCTCGCTCTGCTCCAGGGGGACGGCCTCGTTCACGAGGAGCTTGGCGCTCACCTCGGTGATGGCCAGCACGGATGCGCCGCTCAGGACGAGGGCGAGGATGAGGGTCGGCATCGTCCGCCCGACGACCGCACCCAGCCCGATCGCGACCGACGCCACAAGGAAGCCGCCGGTCGCGATGAGGATGCCGCGCTGATGGTATTGGGCGAAGGAGTTCGCCAGATCCACGCCCGGGGCGTACAGGGCGACGATCCAATCGGCGACGACGCCGATCGCGAAGCAGGCGAGAAGGGTGAGCACCAGCATGAGCACAACGCGCTCGACGAACCAGCGCAGCCGCGACGGCCCGAGTGACCACGCCAGACGCGCGGTGCCGCGATCCAGCTCGCGCGCGATCACCGGCGTGCCGAGCAGCACACCTGCAAGGAACGGGAAGAGCGGGACGAGGTTCAGCGACAGGCCCACGATCCGGTTCGCCCACGCACCGATATCCATGAGGTTCAGGCAGGCGACCGACGGCGTGTCGGTGAAGTTGATGACGCACGCGGCGTAGCCGCTCGACGTCATCCAGGTCAGGATCGCAGCCGTCACCACGGTCGACAGGATCGTCGCGGCGAGGATCGCCCGGATCTCGAAGCGATTGATCCGATAGGTGAGGCGAGACGCCGTCAACATCAGGCAGCCTCCTCGACCGCCGCGGCCGCGCGCTGGACGCGGCCCGCGGCCATGTGTCCGATCACGACCTCCTCGAGCGTCGCCGACCGGCCCTCGATGCCGGCCTCACCCGCGAGCGCCTGGGCGGCGGGCACGCGGACGAGGGTCAGCCCCTGGCCGACGGGCGACGGGAACGTGCCGACGAACCGCTCGGCGGCGATCGGCGTGAGCGGCGCGCCCTCGATGACCCGATGGTGGGCGAGCGCCTCGGAGATCGACAGGTCCAGCAGGGTGTGCCCCTTGCCGAGGACGATCAGCCGATCGCAGGCCTGCTCGATGTCAGTGATCACGTGGGACGAGAGCAGCGCCGTATGGCCTTCGGACCGGACTGCGTCGACAAGGACGTGGAGGAACTCGCGCCGGGCGAGCGGGTCGAGGCTCGCCAGCGGCTCGTCGAGGAGCAGGATCCGCGCCCGGGTCCCGAGCGCCAGCGCCAGGCCGACCTGGGCCTGCTCGCCGCCCGACAGCTCCGACGCGAGCGCCGAGAGCGGGATCGACAGCCGCTCGATGTAGTGAGCCGCCAGCGCGGCATCGAAGCCCGCCCGGAGCGTCGTCGCGAGGATGATGTGCTCGGCGATCGACAGGTTGCCGTAGAGCGACGGTGACTGCGGCACGTAGCCGACCCGGGCCACGGCGGCGGCGCGGTCCGTGCGAGGGTCGATGCCACCGGTCGAGAGCCGGCCCTCGGTCGCTCGCTCGAATCCGATCCAGGCACGGATCAGCGTCGACTTGCCCGACCCGTTCGGACCGACGAGGGCGGTGATGCTGCCCTCGGGTACCTCGAGGTCGACGCCGCGAAGCGCCCAGTTCCTGCGTCGATAGCGTTTGCCGAAGCCGTGGGCCTCGAGGACCGCCGTC
>JBDTNS010000241.1:0-3675 GCA_039933675.1 Chloroflexota bacterium | reverse complement strand
CCGACATCGACATGGCGGCGGACGCGGCGATCTCGGCCGGCTACGGCTCGGCCGGTGAGCGCTGCATGGCGATCGCGACCGTGGTGGCGGTCGGCTCGGTGGCCGATCCGCTGGTCGAGGCGATCAAGTCGCGACTGCCCAAGGTCAAGGTCGGGCCAGGGAGCGACCCGTCGTCGGAGATGGGCCCCCTCGTGACGCGGCAGCACCGCGACAAGGTGGCGTCGTACCTCGACAGCGGCCCCGCCCAGGGCGCAACGGTCGTCGCCGACGGGCGCGAGCACCCGCTCTTCAAGGAATCGGACGGCTTCTACCTGGGCGTTTCCCTGATCGACAACGTGACCCCGGCGATGGACGCCTACAAGGACGAGATCTTCGGACCGGTCCTGACCGTCGTGCGGGTGAAGACGTACGACGAGGCGGTCAAGCTGGTCAACGACAACCCGTATGGCAACGGGACGGCGATCTTCACCCGCGATGGCGGAGCCGCTCGACAGTTCCAGTTCGAGGTGAATGCCGGGATGGTCGGGATCAACGTTCCCATCCCGGTCCCGGTGGCGTACTACAGCTTCGGCGGCTGGAAGAACTCGCTGTTCGGCGACCTGCACATGTACGGCCCCGAAGGGATCCAGTTCTACACGCGCGCCAAGATCGTCACCTCGCGCTGGCCCGACCCTGGGACCTCCATGATCGATCTCGGGTTCCCGCGAACGCGCTGAATTGCCCTGCGCGTCTTCGCCCCGGGGGCCGTCGGAGAGATCTAGGCGCCGCCGCGTTGAGACGTGCGTAGCCCGACCGCCCGTCTTCGACGCGCCCGACGGCCGATCGCGACCACGGTCACATCGTCGGCCGCGGGCGTCCCGGCCTGGAATCGATCGACCGCCGCGCTGATCTCGTCGACGATGTCACCGGCCGTGCCGGCGCGGGACATCTCGATGGCCGCGAGCAGGCGTCCTTCGTTGAAACGCTCACCGGCCGTCGATCGAGCGTCCGTGACCCCGTCGGTATAGAAGACCACGACGTCGCCCGGCGCCAGGTCGGTGACCGTCTCGGCCAGGCCGAGCGAGGGAAACACCCCGAGCAGGGAACCCGAGCTCTCGATGGCCCTCGTGGGCGAGCCGTCGTGCGGGATGAGCAGCGGCGATTCGTGCCCGGCATTCGCCAGCCGCAAGCGGCCCGAATTCAGCGACAGCGTCCCGCAGAGCGCCGTGATGAACAGCGAGGCGCGTCGCTCCCGCAGGACACGATTGGCCCGCTCGAGCGCGTCGGCCGCGCGCGCGGCGTTGTCGATCGCCGCGTGGATCAGCGGCCTGGCGAAGGCCATGAGCAGCGCGGCCGCGACACCCTTGCCGGTCACGTCCGCGACGACGACGCTCAGTGGACGCCCGCGCCGCAGGAGCCGGAACAGGTCGAAGAAGTCGCCGCCAACCTCGTTGGCCTGCTCGTAGTGGCTCGCGATCTCGTAGCCGGGAACATCCGGGGCCACCATCGTCAGGAAGCTGCGCTGCAGTCGCCGACCGAGCGCGAGCTCGTCGTCGATGCGGCGGTGCTGCTCGGCGGCAGCCTCGGTGGTCAGGGAGTGCAGCTCGGTCTCGACCTGCCTGCGGGCGTGTTGCTCCGCGACGAGCCGGCCCAGCACCGATGCAAGGGCCGCGACGGCGGCGGTGACGACCGGGGTGCCGGCGTCATCGCCGTGGGGGACCAGCCAACCGACCAGCCGATCGTCGGCCCGGATCTCGGCGCCTCGCGGGCTCGATCCGGCCACTTCGAGGGTGACCGTGAGGGCGGGCGCCATCCGCCCGAATGGCGCGAGGACCTCGGCGATCAGCTCCCCGTCGAGCGGGAAGGCGGTGGCCCCGGGCAACGGGCGGATTCCAGGCTCAGAACGCGGCGATCGCGCTGGCCCGGTCCGGGTGGATGAGGAAGAGCCGCGAGAGCCCGGTCCGGGTCAGGACACGCTCGACCGGTCCCTGCGGCCCGCACAGCTGGACCTCGGTCTGCGTTCCGCCGCCCGAGACATCGAGCCCGAGCGAGTGGAGGGCGCCCCAGCCGGCTTCCGGATCGGGCGGGGCTTCGCCATGCATCAACCGCAGGATCGAGTGGAGCGCGACGAGCCCCGAGCTGGCCATGAACGCGAGGTCTGTCAGATCCAGGAGCAGATCCCGGCTGCCCTCCTCGTACAGTCGCCGCACGTCCTCGATCAGCTCGGTGAAATTCGATGCGTCCAGCTCGCCCTTGAGCGCCACGATCGTGATCGGGACGCGGCCCGACGCCTGGTCGATGGAGGTCTCCAGGGCCATCTATCGGTCCTCCTTCCCGTTCCGCTCGAACCTGCGCACCAGGGTCAGGATATTTCCGCCGCCCGGCCGCGGCCGGTATGTCATCTCGTCCACGCACAGGCGCGCGAGCAGCACGCCCATTCCGCCTGGCCGTCTGTTCGCCGGATGCACAGACAGGTCCGGGGACTGGACCGTCGTCGGGTCGAACCCCGGAGCGTCGTCCCTGACGTTGACGACGAACCGATCGTCCTTCGTGGCGACGTCGACCTCGACCCATCCTGGGCGACCCGCGTGGCCGTGGATCATCGCGTTCGTCGCGGCTTCGTCGACAGCCTGGACGAGGTCGGCCGCGCCGGCGTCGCCGACGCCCGCCTCGTCGGCGGCGGTGCGGAGGAAGTCGCGCAGGGCGGCCAGCTGGCCGAGCTCCGACGGAACCCGGAGTGTCCTGGCGGACGCTTCCGACCGCTCAGCTGAGTCGGACATGGTCCGCCCGGGCGCGCTTGATGAAGCGGCCGTGGCCCTTGCGCCCCGTGAAGGCGCCGTCGCGGACGATCACCGAGCCACGCGACATGACGATGTCGCTGGCGCCCTGCACGACGCGACCTTCATAGCAGGAGTAATCCACGTTCATATGGTGCTGCGCCGCCGAGATCGTTCGCTTCCGGTTCGGGTCGTAGATGACGAGATCGGCATCCGCACCGACCGCAACCACGCCTTTGTGTGGATAAAGCCCGAACAGCCTGGCCGGCGCGGTCGAGACGATCTCGACCCAGCGCTCCCTGGAGATCCGGCCGCCGATCACGCCGCCATCGTGGAGCAGGTCGATCCGGTCCTCGACACCGGGGAGGCCGTTCGGGACCTTGCGGAAATCGCCGCGGCCCAGGTCCTTCTGGCCATGGAAGTCGAACGGGCAGTGGTCCGTGGCGACGAGCTGGAGGTCGTCCTTGACGAGGCCGTCCCACAGGTCGTCCCAGTGGTCCTTCGGCCGCAGTGGCGGCGAGCAGACGAACTTCGCGCCTTCGAAGCCATTGCCGAGGTCATCCATTGACAGGAACAGGTACTGGGGGCACGTCTCCGCGAAGACCCGAGATCCCCGGTCGCGGGCCGCCCGAACCTCGGCCAGCGCCTCGCGGGCCGAGAGGTGGACGATGTAGACGGGCACGCCGGCAGCCTCCGCGAGACGGATCACGCGATTGGTGGCCTCGCCCTCGAAGACCGGCATGCGCGCGAGCCCGTGGCCGATGGGATCGGTCGTTCCCGCGGCAACGGTCTGTGCCGCCACCACGTCGATGGCCATCCCGTTCTCCGCATGCATCATGATCAGCCCGCCGTTACCGGCGGTCTGCTGCATCGCCCGGAAGATCGCCCCGTCATCGCTGTAGAAGACGCCCGGGTAGGC
>JBDTNS010000240.1:0-3683 GCA_039933675.1 Chloroflexota bacterium | reverse complement strand
TGTTCGTGTTGCCGATGTCGAGGGCGAGCAGCATCGGGTGGATGATACGCGGCCGTGAGCGACGGACCGCGACCCGCCACCGACGCCGCCGCCCTTCGACCGCCGATTCGGGGTCGTCGCTGCTTCGCCGGTGCGATACCATCGAAGCCGTCCGTCCCCCTCCGCCCACCGAGGAGACGCCGGGTGTCGACCCAACCCCCCGCCAAGTTCTTCGTCAATCACGGCGTCGTGACGAGCCGGACGGACATGCTCCACCTGCTTAGGCCGCTGCTCAAGCAGACCATCACCTACCGCTACCTGCGCGGCCGCGAGATCGTCGCCCGCGGGACCGGCTGGATGGAGCGGATCGTCTTCGACGCGGACGACACCTCGACCTACTTCACGCCGCTGGCGATCACCCTCAACATCGATTCGTTCGAGCACCTCGAGTTCGAGACGCGACCCGACCAGTTGCTCGTTTACACCCTCGTCCAGGGTGATGAACGAGTCGTCGTCGAGTTCGCCCCGATCGGCCCGGGCGCCGCCGACGACTCGCCGTTCGCGCCCCGCCAGCTCGCCTTCGACACGAGCGGTTTCGTCCAGATGGAGCTCCAGGGCCTCGACGTCCGGGCGGACGAGGTCTAGCCCGGGGCGCCTCGGGCCCAACCGACGAGCCCGGCCGCCCGGCCCTATGCCCCGCGTTCCCCCCGCACGTACGGTCGCCCGAGCGCGGCCGGCGCGCCGAGCCGCTTTCGCGCCGCCTCGCGGGAGGCGATGACGACCACCAGGATGACGGCCAGATACGGCAGCATCTCGAGGAAGAACGTCGCCGAGCGACCGGCCAGGAATGGGTTCTGGACGTCCAGGATGAGCTTCACGCCCTGTATGTCGAGAATGAACCGGAAGATCGCCCCGAACAGGAGGGCGCCAAAGGCCGCCCGGATCGGGCTCCACTGGGCGAAGATGACGAGCCCGATGGCGATCCACCCTCGCCCACCCGTCGTCTGGTCGCCGAACCAGCCGGGCGAGTTCGCGAGCGTGATCGTGGCGCCTGCCAGGCCGGCCAGCATCCCGCCGATGACCACGTACGCGTAGCGCAGGCGATAGACGCCGATTCCCACGGCGTCCGCAGCCGCTGGATACTCGCCGACCGCGCGCAAGTGGAGTCCCGGCCGCGTCCGCCCGATCCAGTACCAGGCGATTGGCACGAGCAGATAGCCGACGTAGATCAGCACCCGCTGGTCGGTGAAGAAGACCTCGCCGATAAACGGGATGTTCGAGAGGACCGGGATGGTCAGAACTGGGAGCTGTGCCCTGTGAGTCGCGCTTGCGACGCCCTCGCCAAGCACCCTGGCGAGGCCCGTGCCGAGAAAGGTGAGCGCCAAACCGGACACCACCTGGTCGGCCCGCAAGTGGATCGTCATGACCGCGTGGACGAGGCTCAGCAGGCCCGCCGCCAGCATCGCCACGACGACCCCGAGCCAGGCGTCGCCCGTGGCGACGCCTGTCGAGAAACCGGCGACTGCGCCAAGCAGCATCATCCCCTCGACACCGAGGTTGAGGACGCCCGACCGTTCGGCGAAGATCTCGCCGATCGCCGCGAACAGGAGGACCGTGCCGGTGGCGACGCCTGCATTCAGGACGTGGGTGAAGTCCATCAGGCCGTCGCCAGCCGGCGCACGAAACGGATCCGGTACTGGACGAGGACCTCGGCGCCGATGAGCGAGAACAGGATGACCCCCTGGATCATCGCCGGGATGCCCTGCGGCTGGATCTCGCGGCCGGCCAGGATCAAGGCCCCGAACAGGATCGACGCGACGATGACCCGGAATGGCCCGAACCGCGCGAGGTAGGCGATGATGATCGCCGTGAAGCCGTAACCCGGCGAGATACGGTCCTGGAGATGATGGACCACGCCGCCGACCTCGCTCATCCCACCGAGCCCGGCGAGCGCGCCCGAGATTGCGAAAACGATGATGATCTTGCGTCCGATGTTGATGCCGGCGTAGCGCGCCGCCGCCGGGCTGTCGCCGATCAGCCGGATCTCGTAGCCCCAGCGCGTCCGCTCGAGGGCGACCCACATGATGGCCGCGGCCACGATGCCGAAGATGAGCCCGAGGTGGACGGTCAGCCCGCCGAGCGCAGGAAATGCCTTGGAGAAGTCGGTCAGGCGCGGGAGGAAGGCCTCGGGCGGGAAGGCGACGGTCTGCTGGAAGCCCCCCTCGCTCCACGGTCCGAAGACCCAGAACTGGACCCACGACAAGGCCACGTAGTTCAGCATCAGCGTCGTGATGATCTCGTTGACCCCGAGGCGTGCTCGCAGGATGCCTGGGATGAAGCCCCACAACCCGCCGGCCAGCGCCGCGGCCAGCATCATCACCGGGATGACCACGATCGCCGGGGTCCCGGCCGGCAGGATCGGGGCCAGGATGACCGCGCTCGCCCCCCACGCGCCGAGCAGGAACTGCCCCTCGGCGCCGATGTTCCAGAGGCGCATCCGGAACGCAAGCGCGCACGCAAGCCCAGTCAGGATGAGCGGTGTCGCCTTGACCAGGGTGTCCGAGATGACCCCGATGCTCCCGAACGCCGCACCGAGAATGTGCACGTAGGACTTGATCGGATCGCCCCCGACGAGCGCGATGATCAGGCCGCTCAGGGTCAGGGCGAAGATGAACGCGGCGATGGTCATTGCAGACGAGAACCAGCGCGGGGCGTCGGTGCGTGGCTCGAGGGAGAGGTTCATGGATGGGCCGTGGCCACTTCGTCGGCCGTCGCCGCCACGGCGGGTTCGGTCCCGCCGCCGGTCATCAGCAGGCCGATCTCCTGGATATCGGCCGCATCGGCGCTGAACGATCCCACGATCCGACCCTCGTACATGACGATGATGCGATCGGCGAGGGCCAGGATCTCGTCGAGGTCCTCGGAGACGAGGAGGATGGCCGTGCCGGCCTCGCGTCGTTCGAGCAGGACCCTGTGGACCGTCTCGATGGCGCCGACGTCGAGGCCGCGGGTCGGCTGGACAGCGACGATCAGGCGCGGTCCGGAATCGATCTCGCGGGCGAAGATGAGGCGCTGGAGGTTGCCACCCGACAAGAGTCGGGCCTCCGTGTCGATCGACGGCGCCGCGATCGAGTACTCGTCCTTGAGGCCCTGGGCGAGCGCGCGCGCCGCGGCGTCGTCGATGAACCAGCCGCGGGCGACCGGTCGTTCCCGGTAGCGCTTCATGATCAGGTTGTCGACGAGCGACAGGTTTGGGGAGGTGCCGACCCCGGTCCGGTCCTCCGGGATATATGCCACGCCGTGCCGGATCGCATGACCGGCCGCGCGGTTCGCGACCTCCTTGCCACCGACGGTCACGCTACCGTGGCACGGCCGCAGCCCGGTGATGACCTGGGCAAGCTCGCTCTGTCCGTTCCCGGCGACCGCCGCGATCCCGACGATCTCGCCGGCGGCAACGTCGAGCGAGACGCCTCGGATGCCGGGCAGGCCGCGGTCGTTGTCGGCGATGACGTCGCGGACGGCGAGGATGTGCTCGCCCGGCCGCTGCGGTGTTCGGTCGACCGTGCTCAGCAGTTCGCGGCCGACCATCCGTCGGGCGAGGTCGGTGGTGGACGTCTCGGCCGGCGCGAGACCGACCGCCGTGACCTTGCCGCGGCGCATGACCGTGATCCGGTCGGCGATGGCCAGGACCTCGCTCAGCTTGT
>JBDTNS010000239.1:0-3685 GCA_039933675.1 Chloroflexota bacterium | reverse complement strand
GATTTGAACCCATACGCCCTTGCGGACACTAGCTCCTGAAGCTAGCGCGTCTACCAGTTCCGCCACCTCGGCGTGGACCGTGCACGACCGGCCTACCGGTCGGCGGCGAGGCGCCATGTTAGCACATCCCAAAATCGATCAGCCGGGTCGGCGACCTGCCGGACGACGGGTCCCTCGAGCGTCTTCCGAACGACAATCGACTCGTCGGCAAAGGCGAGCGGCAGGACGTACCGGCCGGCCGCCAGGCGCTTCTCGAGCGCCGAGTAGGCCGTTGCGCGCTTGGCGTCCGTGCCGGGCGCCCGGGCCGCGACAAGGAGCCTGTCGAGCGCCTGATCCTGCAGCCCGATGATATTCGAGCCGCCGGTCACGGTCTGGCTGGACGCCAGGAGCGGATACAGATCGGGATCGAGGCCGATCGTGACGTCGCCGACCGCGGCGCTGAACTTTCCCGCCGCGAGCCGGCCGGTCACGAATTCGCCCGGCGGGAGCGCCGCGTGCGTTACCGTCAGCCCGATGGCGCGCCAGCCGCTCGTCACAGTCTCCGCCGCTGTGTACACGGCGGAGTTCGAGGCCAGGTCAGGACTGATCAACTCGATCGTGATCGGCGTGTTCGCCTTGGGCAGATGCCAGCCGTCAGCCGCGAGCGTCCACCCGGCTCTCTTGAGCGCCGCCGTCGGCGTCGCCGTGCCGTACCCGACCGGCGGATCTGCCCTGGGATCGAAGAGGACCGATGACGGCGGGATGATATCGGCCGCCACAACCGCCGCGCCGGCAAATGCATCGTCGACGATCGCCGTCCGGTCGATCGCTTCGAGGAGCGCGGTCCGCACCGCTGGATTGGCGAACTCCGGGTGGCCGGGTCGGAGGTTGAGCAGAACGGTCGTGAGCGTGGACCCCGGGTAGCGCAGCGCCCGGCTGTCGGGGGCGGCGGCGAGCTCCTCGGTCATCGCCGGGGAGAGCCCCGAAGCGGCGTCGAGCATCTTGTCGCGGTAGGCCGCCGCCAGGGCGGTCGCGTCGTCATAGAAGTGGAACTCCATCGCCGGCAGATACGGGACGGGGCCATTGGGGTGCGGTACGGGAGCGACCGCGCTCGGCGACCCGCTGGCATTCGGTCCCCCGCCGCCCGGTCCACTCGGGAGGAGCAGCGTGGCCGCCGGAATCAGTTGCGCAACGTCGTTGCTGAGACTCGCCACCGCGAACGGGCCGGAACCGATCGGCTGGCGGCCGAACGACGCGGACCCCAGCTGGTCGACCGGAACATCGGCGAGGACGTGGGCCGGCGCGATCGGTTGCGTGGCCGCCTGCAGGAAGCCGCCGAGCGGGTTCTTCAGGGTGAAGACGACGGTCTGGGTGCCGGCAGTCTCGACCGTGACCTCGCTCCACGATCCGGCTCCCGGTCCGTGATAGTTCGGATCCTGGAGCACACCAATCGTGAAGGCGACGTCGTCGGCAGTGACCGGTTCACCGTCGTGCCATCGAGCGTCGCCACGGAGCTGGAACGTCCAGATCGATCCCGTCGGATCGACCGTCCAGCGTTCAGCCAGGTCGGGGACGAGCGTGCCCCCGGGGCCGTTGCGGACGAGACCCGAATAGACGAGTGAGACGAGGTCGCGGTCGGCCTGGGTCCGCGCGCTCAGGGGGCTGACCGAGACCGGCCGGCCGAGGACGCCTTCTCGATACGGACGCGCGACGGATCGCGGCGCGCTCGCGGTTGGCGCGACCGTTGGGAGGGCGGAGGAAGCGAGCGACGGGAGACCGACGAGGCCCGCGATGAGCGCGAGCAGCACGACGAGGGTCCCGACGACGAACGAGTCGGTGCGGGTCATCGAGCTCCGAGCGGATGATCCGGTCGCGGCGCGCGCCGCCCCGGCGTCAGGCCTTTGCGGCGGCGGGGGCGAAGATGAACGCTGCCAGCGAGAAGATGATGAAGAGCACGAGGAGGAGGATCGTGAACTGCCAGAGCCGGCGTTCGACACCCCGCCGGCTGCGGTAGACGGCCGAATCGCCCCCGAAGGTGCCGGACAATCCGACGCCTCGCGCCTGCAGCAGGATCGCGACGATGAGCGCGATGCTCACCAGGATCTGGCCGATGGCCAGGAGGGGATCCACGAGTCTAGGCTCCTCTGAACGGTACGGCGACGGATGCTATCACAAGATGCGGGAGGTGCCGGTCATTCCCTCCCAGCGCGGCAGACCGGCCAGCTCGAGGAGGGTCGGCGCGACATCGGCGAGGACGCCGTCGCCAAGCGTCAGGTCGCGCGCGGCGCGTCCGACCAGGATGAACGGCACCGGATTGAGCGAATGCGCGGTGATCGGGTGGCCGGCCGCGTCGCGCGACTGGTCGGCGTTGCCGTGGTCGGCGGTGACCGCCAGCAACGCACCCGGGGCGGCGGGATCCCCCGAGTCGACCGCCTCGATGGCGGCGACGATGCGGGTGAGACACGCATCGATCACGGCGAGCGCCGCGATCGTGGCATCCCAGACGCCGGTGTGACCGACCATATCCGGGTTGGCGAAGTTGGCGACGATGAAGTCGTAGCGGGCCGATTTGATCGCCTCGAGGAGGACGTCGGTCACGCCGTCGGCGCTCATCGCCGGGGCGAGATCGTAGGTCGCGGCACGCGGGCTCGGAATGAGCCGCCGCTCCTCGCCCGGGTACGGCGGCTCGACGCCGCCGTTGAAGAAGTACGTTACGTGCGCGTATTTCTCGGTTTCCGCGACGTGGAACTGGCGCCACCCCGCCTCTGAGAAGGTCTGCGCCAGCGAGCGGACCGCTTCCGGGGGAAACGCCACCTCGACCGGGAGGCTCGCCTCGTACTCGGTCATCGTCACCACGAAGAGGTCGGTCGGGGCGGGGCGGCCATCGGCGGCCGTCCGGTCGAAGGCTGAGAACTCGCGATCGGCCAACGCGTGGACGAGCTGGCGAGCGCGATCGGCGCGGAAATTCGCATGGATGACCGGGTCGCTCGAGCGGACGGTGCCATCGACCCCGTCAATCGCGGTCGGCGCGATGAACTCGTCGTTCTCGCCGCGCGCATAGCCCGCCTCGATCGCGGCTCTCGCGCTCGGTGCCCGTTCCCCCACCCCGAAGACGATCGCGTCGTAGCCGCGCTCGACCCGGTCCCAGCGGGCGTCGCGGTCCATCGCGTAATAGCGCCCACCGATCGAGGCGATCCGGGCGTCGGGGTGCGCAGCCGCCAGGCGCGACTCCAGGTCGGCGACGAAGGCGAGTGCCGAGCGCGGGGGCGTGTCGCGGCCGTCGAGCAGCGCATGGATCCGGACAGCCGGGACGCCTCGACTCGCGGCCAGTTCGGCGAGGGCCACCAGCTGGCGGTCATTGGCGTGGACGCCCCCCGGACCGACGAGGCTGATCAGGTGAAGCCGGCCACCCGGTCGCGCCGCCCGCTCGCATGCCACGAGGAGGGCCGGTCGCTCGAAGAAGCTGCCGTCGTCGATCGCCGCGTCGATGCGCGGCAGGTCCTGGAGCACCGGCCGGCCGGCGCCGAGGTTGAGGTGGCCCACCTCGGAATTGCCCATCTGGCCGGGCGGGAGTCCGACCGACCGCTCGGACGCGCCCAGCACGGCGTGCGGCCAGAGCTCGAGGAGGCCCCGCCAGGTCGGCATCGGCGCGGCGGCGATGGCGTCGGTCGCGGGATCGCCGCCGATCCCGAAGCCATCGAGAACG
>JBDTNS010000238.1:0-3768 GCA_039933675.1 Chloroflexota bacterium | reverse complement strand
CCCACAACGTCGAGATCGGGACGGCGAGCAGCCGATCGCCCAAGCGGTAGACGCGCGGACCCGTGTGCAGGACAACCCCCGCCAGGAACGTGTCCGGATACCGGTCGCGAAGTGTCGCGAGATGACGCGCATCGTCGACGGTCGGGGCCGCGGTGGCCTTGATCTCGAGCCCGATCAGCCGACCACCGGCCAGCTCAGCCAGGAGGTCCACTTCGAACCGCCCCTGCTGCTGGCGCACGTGGAACAGGCGCGGGCGCGAGGCCGTGACAACGAGCTCAGCGCGGAGCTCGGCCGCGACGAACGTGTCGAGGAGCCGACCGAGGTAGTCCCCGTTCCGCATCACAAGGTCAACGTCCATGCCGAGCACCGCGGCGGCCAAGCCTGGGTCGATCACGTAGCGCTTGGGTGACAGCACGAGCCGTTTGAGACGGTTCGAGGTCCAGGCGGGCACGGCCTCCACCACGAGCAAGTTAGCGAGGAGGCGCTCGTAAGCGAGTGCCGTCCTGCGGTTGATCCCGGCCGCCTCGAAGAGGGTCCGATCCTCGACGATGCCGGCCGTATTGAGCGCCAATGCCTCGAGATAGCGCCGCAGGCGCACGGGGTCCCGTCCACCCTCGATCTGTTCGGCATCACGGGTGAGCAGGTGGTCCACATAGCTGTCGAGCCAGCGCCGTCGCGCGGCAACCCCGAGGCGCAGGGCCGGCTCCGGGAACCCGCTGCGCAGGAGCAGCTCCACATAGCCGCGCAGATCCGGTGTATCGCGTGCGGGCGCGAGGTCATCGCCGGTCACCACGCGATCGAGGAACGGCACGAACGATCCGAGACCGATCTGCTCGCGCACGGTCATCCCGAACAGCGGGATGCGCGTCAGTCGACCGGTCCCGGGCCACACCTCGCCCTCGAGGTCTCCTCGAACCGACCCGGCCACGAGGAATCGACCTGGATCCGGTCGGGCGTCGACGGCACGTTTCACGGCGCCAAGGACGCTCGGAACGACCTGCCATTCGTCCAGGAGCACTGGCTCGGGCAGACCGCGCAGCGCGGCGTCAGGGTCCGCACGGAACGCGACGGCCTCCGCCTCCCGATCGAGGCGCACGACGCTCTTCGCTACACGGGCCGCGCTAGTGGTCTTGCCCGTCGCGCGGGGACCCGTGAGGATGAGCGCGGGCAACTCGGTGAGCAGGTCGGCGAGTAGATGATCGATGAGACGCGGGAGGTAGACTGTCACGGCACAAGACTACCCCTTTGCCGCGCCGCCGACTACCGTTCTGCCGCACCTCACGATACCGCTCTACAGCATGCGGCGGCGCACCACCGACGTCGCCATCACCGCCCAACTCGTCACACAAGGGCGGCTACGCGGGACTCGCCGGTCAGGCGTGGGCACTCGTCCTGCCCGAGCTCCAGACCAATGGGCTCAACTGCGGCGTCATCGACGACGCTCTTTGGTCCCAAGTTCAGGAGCTACGGAGTCGGTTCTGCCGCCGCCACCCGGGCCCGACGACGTACCGGCGGTATCTCTGGTCGGGGCTCCTTTGCTGCCGGGCCTGTGGACGTCGTCTCACCGGGCACGTGGAACGGTACCGCCACGCGGATGCGTGCGAGGCGTTTACAGCAGCACGTCCTCCGGGAACTGATCCTCGGCACAGAGGCGAGTAGTACAAACGAAGCCGTTGCGGACATCGTCGAGCGGGTTGCGCGTGAGCTGCGGGCGACCACGGGTCTGTCAGGGCGACCACGGGTCGACATGAACCTGCACCACCATCAGCGACCTCCTCATCGCCGACAGCGAGACGGTTAGGGCGCCGCGCCCCGGCGGGTGCTTGCGTCGGTACAGGCCAGCCTCAGGGCTTGACGGAGCTGACTCACTGCAGCGCCCATCCGCCACCCGCTGGGGGCCCAGAGCGATGCGGATGGACATGGTGCGAACGCGGTCAGACCAGAGATGCGCACTGACCGATGGCGTTACGGCCGACGATGTTGACGCTGCCGGGGACGAAACCGCGGGATACGCCCGGGGTCAGTCCCCTAGTGGGACAACTAGCGAGGCGGATCCTTACTCGATGGCTGCCCGAGCCCGACGCGGGACACAGATCGCGCGCCTCTTCGATTGCGCTCCGGTTTGACGAGGCCGACCTGGGAAACAGTGCTCGCCGCCATGCGCGCGACCGCCCCGGAGGTTGTGACACCCGCCCGAAAGACACGGCGGATGCGCGAGCCGAACTCCAGGAGGAACTCGCGGCTGGGGAACGAACGCGGGCCAACGCTCAGCCGGGGAGCCTGAAGGGACGCCGCGGGAGGAATCGCGCCCGATGAGCGGGCCGAGGACTGGGTCGCATGGGAGGCGCCGCAGGATGAGGGGGATAGTAGATTGAGCCTCCACGAGTTGCCGTTGGGGTGCGATGTTGGTTGCCGCGTCGTCGCTATCGACGAGGATGATCGTGGCCGGCCGCGATCTCCGTCCCGGCGTGAGCTTCGAAACGGCCCGGCGGTCAGGCGATCAACCAGATCCTGGAATCGGTTGGCCGGTCGTTCCGTCCATGACGGCGCGGCTGCCCAGCGCCTCGCTCAGATATATCGGGACATAGAGGCGGGCGGCCGAGGATGTGCCCGGGCCGAGTTCGAATGTGAAGGCGTTCACCGCGATGGTGACGGTCTGATCCGTCTCCGTGACGCCGGTGATGTGCGTCCATGCTCTGGGGGAGCCGTATCCAATGACAACCAACGTCTGAGGATCAAGAACCCGATATGACTCGAGGGCGAGCGGCTGATCCAGTAGGCGAATAGCAGCAAGCGCCAGGACGACGGCAATCCCGAGGACCACCCATCGGCGCCGGGGTCCGGGCTTCGTCATGACTCACCTTAGTACGCGAGACCGCCCGGTGCTACGAGCAGAGGCGGAACTCCTTGGCGCCGACGTGTCGGACGAGGTTGACTGTCCGTCCGTCTGCCCGAACGAACGTGGCGCCGTCATTCGAACCCAACCGAAAGGCGCCCGGTTGCCCGTCGAAGTCGGTAGAGTCCGGCGCGATCCCGACCGCATCCCAGTAGGAGCCGTCGACGTCGATTGGGCTGTTGATCCCGCAGTGCGGCATGTCGTACTGGTATGCGAGACCGATGGTCGCGCCCGCTGGCGAGATCGGCAGCAACATGATCGAGTCCGCACCTCGCCGGACGACCGGCTGGTTCGCGACCACTTCCGGCGCCGCGGCGGCCACGCGATCAGTCCAAGCCGCGTTCGACCGAACAGGGGCGACACCACAGCCCGCGACCGCCATTGCCCAGATCAGCGTCGCGACCAACTTCATTCGTGTCCTCAGCTGCGTTGACGCCGTGACGCACGACGGCCCGCCTGGTTCCATCGAGCCTCGGTGGAAGGGCAGGTCCGGGCACTCCTGGCCACCGGGACAGATCGCGTCGTGGCTTGGCTGATCAGCGGACGATAGAGGAGTAGAACCGCGGTTCCCACGCCACGGATCTTGATTCCCGGCTGGATCGTGGTGGGAGCACGGCTAACTCGAAATAGAACAAATGGTCGTGGCGAAGAGGAGTCGCACCTCCACGACTGACCGTAGTGTCCCGGCCCTGCCGCTTGAGATCGAGGTCAGCGGACGGGATCGGTGGCGTCGCGCCTCGACTGCCTGAACTGTCGTTCGCGTGTCCGAACGGGTGGTCAACGGTCAGCGCCGGGACTTCGGACCTGCGGACAGACCAGTGTCTCGAACATGGCCGCCATCTGCTCGGGCAGATACGGCATACCCGGCCGAA
>JBDTNS010000237.1:0-3779 GCA_039933675.1 Chloroflexota bacterium | reverse complement strand
GTCGCCGCCGAGGATGATCTGCTCACGCAATTCCTGTGGCGCAGCGTGCGGGGCAAATTGCTCGCCCGTGCCGGGCGGATCGACGAGGGCGCGCTGATCGCGCGTGAGGCGGTCCGTCTCGCGCATACCTCCGATGATCCGGTGGCCCAGGGAAACGCTGTCCTGGCGCTGGCCGAGGTCCACGCGCTGGGTGGTCACGACGCCGACGCCGCGGCATCCCTCGATGCTGCGATCGCCCGGTTCGACGCGAAGGGCAGCGTCGCCTCGATCGTCGAAGCGCGCCGCCGGATGGACCAGGTGTCTGCCTGGCGCGGAAGCAGTCAGCCGCGGGGGATCGGTCGCATCGGGTAGACACCGATCACGATCGGTGAGCGCGGGTCGAGCGAGAGCTCGTAGCCGATCTCGCCGGCTCGGAGCAGGTCACCCAACAGCGATCCCTCGCGCGGCGGCAGGCCGACGTAGACCCAGCCGGGCTCGAGCCGGACGGGGGTGACGTCGTCGTCCTGCCCATCGATCCCGAAACGGCGACGGAGCTCGTGCATCGCGACATACGGCCGGCTCTTGATGAAGCGGCGGAGCTGGGGCGCCGTGCACTGGCCGTTGCGATCCGGGCCGGACGATTGCGACGGGCCTGGGCCGGCTGCCGACGGTGAGCGCAGCGGCGCGCCGTTCGCCCCCGGGGCGCCGTTCGTGTGTGGGGCGCCGTTCGTGTGCGGGGCCACGGTCGCCAGTGAGGCGACGTTGGCGTGCGGGGCCACGGTCGGGGCGCCGTTCGACGGCGGAGCGCCGTTCGCGAGGGCGCCGTTCGCGAGGGCGCCGTTCGACGGCCCAACCACAGGCGCGACCTCCGACGGTGCCGGCGCGGCGGCGACGGTCGGTGGAAACGGGGTCCCCACGCGGTCACCCTGGCCGTTCGGCCGGTGCAGGGGCGCGTCGAGACGCGGAAGGTCGGACGCAGGCGCACCGGGCGGATTCGGGGTCAGCCCGGTGACGCGCCGGCTCCCGTCGGCGGGGCGGTGGACGTCGTGATGCGGTCTGCCGTGATGACGACGGCTCATCGGTTACGAGATCCGGACCAGGTGGCCCGGATCGGCTCGATGGCGCCGGATCGGCGCCTGGAGGTGGGGGTCATGGGCTCTCGAAGGTTGAAGCGGGTCGTATCGGGCGCAACCCGTCGGCCGATGATACCGCAGGCCGCGCTTCGAGCCCGGCCGAACACCCGAGGGCTCCGAGGGCGCACGCGACTCCTGCGCGCGTCAGCCGTCGACGACGTAGAGCTCACGGGCGGCGTCATTGAGCACGATCGGGCCGTCCGCGCCGCAGACGACGATATCCTCGATCCGCGCGCCGTACTGACCAACGAGGTAAATCCCGGGTTCAACTGAGAACGCCATCCCCTCGCGGAGCGGCTCACGATTGCCGGCGATGATGTAGGGGTCCTCGTGACCCTCGAGGCCGATACCGTGCCCGGTCCGGTGGAAGAAGGCTGCGCCATAGCCGGCGGCCTCGATCGGATCGCGCGCCGCGGCGTCGACCGCTTCCGGGGTGACACCCGGGCGAACCTCACGAGTGGCCGCGGCCTGGGCATCCTGCAGGACCGCATAGAGCTCGATGAACCGTGTGTCCGGGCCCTTTGCCGGGTCGCCGCCGGTCACCCACAGCGTGCGGGTGATGTCGGACCCATAGCCGTCGATCGTGCCGCCGATGTCGAGCACGATCGGCTCGCCGGCCGCGATCACGCGCTCCGACGCTTCGTGGTGCGGCGACGCGGAGTTCGGGCCGGAACCGACGATCGCGAACTGGGTCGTGTCGTGACCCTCGGCGATGAGCCGCTCGCGGACCTCGCGGGCGACATCGGCCTCGGTCCGTCCGATCAGCCGGCCACTCGCGATCTGGCCCACGACGCGATCCGCGGCATGCGCGGCCTCGGTCAGCAGCGCGATCTCGTCGGGGTCCTTGACGATCCGGAGCTCGCGCAGAACCGGCGACGCGAGGGCCAGGTCGGGGTCGTCGAGGTGATCGCGCAGCCGCAGGAGGTGGCGTGCCGGAAGGTCGTCGGAGACCACGATCCGAAGGTGGCGATCCTGGGGACCCTCGAGGGCATCGCGGACCATCGCCGCGACGAGCGCGTGCGCGTCATCGGATTCCTGCCAGGTGACGACCGCGACGTCACCGGCCGCGACCGGCGGGGCGAGGCGAGCGGGCGACACCTCGAGCAGCGGCACCACGAGCGACGGCTCGCCAACCGCCGGGATGACCAGCATCGTGAGTCGCTCGAGGGCCATCGCCGGGTAGCCGGTCAGGTATCGCAGGTCCGCACCGACCCCGACGAGCAGGGCGTCGAAGCCGGCCGCCTTCGTCCTCGCCTGGGCGCCGGCAAGACGCTCGCGATAGCGGCCCACGGGGATCGACGCTCGGGAAGCGGTCACGGGCGGGTTTCCGCAGGCTCGGTGGCGGCCGCCGCGTGGTCGACGACGCCGGCGTCGCCGCTCAGCCAGCGCCCGAGCTGGCGCGGACCATCCTCGAAGAGCTGGCGATACGGGTGGACCCGGTCGGCGCCGGCCGCGATGGCACGGCGTCGGAGCGCGACGTCATCGTGCTGGCCGACGGCGAGGACCGGCTTCCCCGCGGCGTGCGCCGCGGCGATCGCGGTGACGCCGTCGTAGGCGCGAGCGGTCAGGTCGACGATGACGCGATCGACCTCGCCGAGGGCCGCTTCGAGACCCGCCGCGGACCTGACCGGGACGGCGGCGGCGTCGGCGGCGCGGACCAGATCGGCCAGGCGGGTCGCCCAGATCAGGTCGTCGGCCAGGATCGCGACCCTGGTCGTCAGTCGAGGATCTCCGCGAGATGGTGGAAGACGTCGCGCGCGGTGATGACGCCCGTCGGCCGGCCACCCTCGATGAGCGGGATGTGGCGGAAGCCACCGACCGCCATCTTGTTGATCGCGATCGCGATCGGGTCGTCGTGGCGAAGGACGACCGGATCTGGCGTCATGAAGTCCCGGACCTGGAACTTGCCGAGCGGCTTCCCTGCAGCCTTGAGCACGGCGTCCCGATCGGTGAAGATGCCGACGAGTCGATCGTTCTCGGCGACGAGGACGCAGTCGGCTTCGGCGTCCTGCATCCGGGCGATCACGACATCGACCGGGGTGTCCGGCCCAACCGTCAGGGGCGGGCCTGCCTTGAGCTCGTCCAGATGCTCACCGAGGAGCCGCCCGTGGAACGAGATCGTCGGCTGCGGCGTGTCGTTGCCGGCCAGTTCCGTGCCGCAGTTGTCGCAGACGTCCGCACCGGTCAGATTGTCGAACCCGCAGACAGGACAGCGCATCGATCGTTCCTCTCCGCTCGGACCCTATTCGACGGTCCAGGTCTCGCCGCCGTTGAGGACCTCGGCGAGATCGCCCGCGCCGCTTGTTGCGATCGCCTTGGCAATCTGGTCCTCGATGAGCCGATCATGGGTCGGTCGCTGAACCGAACGCAGGACGCCGACCGGGACCGGGAAGTTCGGCCAGAACATGCGCGACAGCATGAGTGCCAGGTACGGCTCCTCGGCCGCCTCGTCGTGGACGAGCAGGTCGGCCTCGGTGACGCCATTCTCGCCGATCGTGACGACCTCCGGGTTGAGCCCGGAGAGCCGGATCCCCTTGTCCCGGTCCTTGCCGAAGATCATCGGCTTGCCGTCTTCGAGGAAGAGCATCCGGTCCTCGCGGACCTCGCGGTCTGTGAAGTCGCGCCAGGCGCCGTCGTTGAAGATGTTGCAGTTCTGGAGGACCTCGA
>JBDTNS010000236.1:0-3790 GCA_039933675.1 Chloroflexota bacterium | reverse complement strand
AGCTGAAGACCGAGAAGCGGAAGCCCGGGAAGAGCTCCTCGGTGACCGCGGCGCCACCGAGCACGTGGCGACGTTCGAGGACGAGGGTCTTGAGGCCTGCACGGGCGAGATAGGCCGCGCTGACGAGGCCGTTGTGGCCGCCACCGATGACGACCGCGTCATAGGACTGGGCCACGCGTCCTCCCGGTGCTATCCAGCCTGCATAGGGTTCATGCAAATTCTAGTGGCTGGTGTCGCCGAAGTGCTCACCCACGACCGCTACTTCTTGATTCGCGTCGGAGCCATCCCGGAATCGTTCGCGAGTATGATGGTGATGCATACTTTCTGCCATGAGGTTCATTGATCGTGACGACGAGGACCACGATCTCGCTTCCCGACTCGCTCATGGCCGAGATCGATCGGTTGGTGGGCCCGCGCGGGCGAAGCGGATTCCTGGCTCGGGCGGCACAGACCGAGCTGAAGCGTGAGCGGCTCCGCACGGCTCTTGACGCAGCCCGGGGCGCGCTGGTCGGCACCTCGGAGTGGCGCTCCGGGGACGAGATCATCCGATTCGTTGACGAGTTGAGGTCGGACGACCGCGATCCGTGGACGAGCCCGACCGCTGACGGCGGACGTGAGTGAAGTACCTCCTTGACACGACCGTCCTCCTGGATTTCGCCCACGGGCGGGCAGGAGCGAACGAGCTGATCGACCACTTATTTGCAGATGCCCAGAACCTGTACACATGCGATGTCGTCACATGCGAGGCGTTGTCCGGCGGCGGCGACATCGAGCGGCGGGTGATCCGTAACCTCCTCGATGCCCTGGAGTACGTGGCGATCGCCCCCAACGGGGCCAGATGGGCCGCCGACGCCAGGCGAAGCCGGCGCTCGGCGCGGGGAGCGAGAAGTCTCGCGGACGCGCTCATCGCGGCGACCGCCTGGGGTCTCGACGCCACGCTGGTCACGCGGAATCCGCGTGACTTCGAACGCCAGGGGGTCCGCGTGCTGTGCTATGCCTGAGGTGGACCCCCGGCTCAGCGCCCTGGCGGGTCGGCTGGTCTGGTGGCAGTCCCCGGAACGGTCGCTCGCCGATCCGCGGCGATTCCTGGCTCAGGTCATGACCTACGGCGATTGGGATGAAGCGGGCTACGTCGCCGAGGTCTTCGGCCAGGACGCGCTCCTCGATGCACTCACCCACGCCCCTCCCGGCGTCTTCGACGATCGCTCCTGGTCGTACTGGCATGTCCGGCTCGGGCTGATGCCCGTACCGCCACGACCGCACCGCGACCTCTGAAATGGACCGCTCGTACCCCTCGCTGACCAGTTTCGACCCTCGTCTCGACATTCTGCCGGCGGCCCAACGAGCGGTCTGGCCGCGACTCGTCCACCTCCCGATCGACGCGGTCCTCTACCGTGGGACGGCGATCGCGTTGCGGCTGGGTCATCGGGCATCGGTCGATTTCGACCTGTTCCTGCCGCGATCCTTCGAGCCTGGCGAGATGCGTCGGGAGGTCGCCGGACTTGGACCGTTCGAGGTGGTCCGGACGGCCGTCGACACGCTCAGCGTGATCGTCGATGACGTATGGGTGAGCCTGTTCGGCGTCAAGCTGGCGTCCGTCGCCTCACCGGAGGTCGCCGCCGATATCGGCCTGCCGGTCGCTTCGCTGCTCGATGTGGGAGCCACGAAGATGCAGACGATCGTGGACCGCGCGGAGTCCAGGGACTATCTCGACATCGCCGAGATCCTCGCAGCCGGCTTGCCGTTGGCCGACCTCCTCGGGGCCGCCCAGGTCGTCTTCGGACCGTCGTTCTCGCCGATGCTCGCGCTCAAGGCGCTCACCTCCTACACCGACGGCTCTCTTGACGAGGTGCCCATCGACGTTCGTCAAACCCTGGAGGCGGCCGCCGGCGCCTTGAGGCGGATCACCGTGATGGACGCCCGCGCGACGACGGTGACGCCGTCCGCGCCCGGCACCTGATGTCATGACCCGTCGTGTCGTACGCGAGCGGATCGACCCGCGCCTGACCGCGTCGCTGTTCGCGAACTACCGATCGGCCGCCGATGCGGTCCTTGAACTGGTCGACAACGCGATCGATTCGCGGATCCCCGGACAGGCCATCAAGGTCGAGATCGGCGTGCGGCCCGGTTCGCTGGTCCTGACGGTCGTCGGCGGAATCGGCATGGGCGCGGCGGAACTTGAGCGCGACTACCTGCGCTGGGGTGGTTCGCGCAAGCGTGCCGGCGACCGGATCGGTCGATTCGGTCAGGGCGGAAAGGCAGCCATCGGCCATCTGGGCGACCGGTTCGCGATCGTGGCGTCGCGTCCGGGCGATGCGCGGACGACTGGCTTCGAGGACGACGCCTATCGGGACCGCACTCGGCTGCGGACCTACGAGCTGCGCGAGCGACCGAAGCCCGTGGACCGCGCCCTGGGCTACGTACGGATCGAGATCGGGGCGGTCGATCGACGGGTGGATGAGCGGCGGCTCCCGGCTCGGCTCGGCGAGGTCTATCGGCCGCTGCTGGGTGCCGGCGACGTCCTGCTCAGCGTCAACCGCGCACCGGTTCGGCCGGTCGATTGGCCCGTCGAGGATCGGACCGACTTCGCGGTTCGCGGCGGTGGCCGGATCGTGCGCGGCTGGTATGGACTGCTGGCGGACTCGCCATCGTCCGCGATCGAGCCCGGGATCCGGGTCTATCACCTCGGCCGGCTGGTCGGGTCGCCGGCATGGTTCGGTCATCCGGGGCCGGCGGTCCATCCGGCCCTCAACCGCCTGATCGGCGAGATCGAGGTACCGCACGTCCCGGTGACGATGAACAAGAGTGATGTCGACCGCGACAGCCCGGAGTGGGCGCAGGTGGAGGCGCGGCTGCACCGGCTCCTGGCGCCGCTCATCCGGCGGCTCATGCGCGACGAGGGATCGGCCGTCAACCCATCCGCCTTGCGAACGGCCGAACAGGTGCGGCGGATCATCGGGCGAGCCCTTCGGCTGCTCGAATCAGGGAAGCTGTTCGAGAGCGATGCGGGCACCGGAGGCGGGGAGGGGCCGGGTGGCCAGCTGACGCTCGCCGCGCCGGGTACCCCTGCCCGAGACCCGGAGGCGGCCGAGCCGGATGGGTCGCCAGGATCGCCCCAGCCCGGCGACGACACCGGGGCGCCGTCGGATAGCGTGGAACGTGCTCCCCGACCGCCACGAAACGGTGGCGCCGGTTCGGGCCGCGCCGCCGCCGAGGTCGTGGTCCGGGCGCTGGATCCACGCCTGCGCAGCGCGATGGTCGTCGAAGACGGCGTCCGGCGGGTCGTCATCAACTCGCGCTATCCGCTGTTCGAGGTCCGCAAGGGCGACCTCTGGTATCAGCTCGAAACGGCGCTGCGGGAGGTGTGCGTGACGATCCCGGAGGCGACCGTGCCCGAATTCGAGCGCAAGGTCAACGAACTGATGCTCGTGTCGATCGGCCTGACCGAGCGACGCCGGCGCTCCAGACGGCGACCGGCCGGTGCGACGGCCAGGCAGTCGAAGGGTGCCTGGGCTCAGTAGGACGTCTCATCGGACTCGGACCGCTCCGGGGCTCGGGCCATGGCCCGCTCCGGCGTGAGCCGCCCATCCAGCCTGCATACGAATCCCGCATACTGGCCGCGCGCAGGAGGCTTTGACACGACCGTGAGCGTCGGCACCCCGTTCCACTCGCGCACTTCGCCGCTCAATCGCAAGATGCAATGGCGCGAGTGGTCGGGCTACTTCGCCTCGAGCGTCTACGCCGACGCCCACGACATCGAGTACAACGCGATCCGCGAGGCGGCCGCGCT
>JBDTNS010000235.1:0-3791 GCA_039933675.1 Chloroflexota bacterium | reverse complement strand
GACGACATCCATGGCGAGCTCAGTCGTCCCCGCCGGAACCGGCCTCGTCCGTCCCGGTCAGCCCGTGAGCGGGGGCCGCCCAGGCCTCCGGTTCGCCCGATCCCGCGCCGGCAGCGACCCGTGGCCGCCCGGCGACCGGCGCATCGGGCGCGGTCGAGATGCGCGTGCGGTAGTGGTCGAGCCCGGCCCGCACGTCGTCGACCGTGTCACCGCCAAACTTCTCGAGCACGAACGTCGCGAGCGTGAGCATGACCATCGCCTCGGCGACGACGCCCGCCGCCGGCACGACGCTGATGTCGCTGCGCTCGTAGTGCGCCTTGTCGACCGCCTCGCCCGTGATGAGGTCGGCCGACGCCAGGGGGCGGGCGAGCGTGGAGATCGGCTTGACCGCGCCGCGAATGACGAGCGGTTCGCCGTTCGTCACGCCACCGGTCAGCCCGCCCGCATTGTTCGTGCGGTGGACCCAGCGGCCCTCGTCGGTCCGCCCCTCGATGACGTCGTGGACCTCCGACCCGAAGCGCCTTGTCTGCTCGAAGCCGAGCCCAAATTCGACGCCCTTGACGATGTTGATGCTCATCACGGCGGCGGCCAGCGCGGCATCGAGCCGGCGGTCCCAGTGGACGTAGGAGCCCAGTCCGATCGGGAGCCCGTGGACGACGACCTCGAAGACCCCGCCGACGGTGTTGCCACCGGACCGCGCTTCGTCGATCCGGGCGATCATCGCGGTTTCCGCGGCGGGATCCGGGCAGCGCAGCGGCGAGGCGTCCGCTTCGTCGCGCGACCGGGTGCAGTTCGCGGGATCGACCGCGACGCCGCCGACCTCGGCCGCGAACGACCAGGTCTCGATGCCGAGCTCGCGCAGGAAGGTGCGGGCGACGCCGCCGGCCGCGACGCGGGCCGCGGTCTCGCGGGCCGAGGCGCGCTCGAGGACGTTGCGGACGTCGTTGAAGCCGTACTTGAGCGCACCGGCAAGGTCGGCATGACCGGGCCGGACCCGCGTGACCGGCGTGGCGCGCTTGTTGCCGTCCGCCGCCGCCTGGTGGAGGGCCGCCGCGGCGTCGTCGTCGAGCGAATCGACGGCCATCACCTGGGTCCAGTTCTCCCAGTCCTTGTTGCGGACGAGCAGCAGGATCGGCGAACCGAGTGTCGTCCCATGCCGGACGCCGGCGAGGATCTCGGCGCGGTCCTGCTCGATCGCCTGCCGGGCGCCACGGCCGTAACCGCGCTGGCGACGAGCCAAGTCGACCGCGAGGCCATCGACGCCCAGCGCGAGACCGGCCGGCACGCCCTCGATCGTGACCCCGAGGGCGGGACCGTGCGATTCACCGGCGGTCAGGAAGCGGAAGGCGGCCATCGTCACCGCCCGGACCACGCGGTCAGCCTGGGCATGCCGTCAGTCGGCCACGTCGGCGGTCGCCGGGACGGCTTCAGCGGGCTCTGCGGTCGCTTCGCCCTCGGTCGAACGGATCCCGCCGGCTCGCGCCTCGATGAGCTTCGCCTGCATCAGCTCGAGCGGAGCCGGTTGCCCGGTCCACAACGTGAATGCGGCCGCGCCCTGGTGGAGGAGCATCTGCTCGCCGTCGGCGACGGTCGCGCCGGCGGCCGCTGCGTCCCGCAGGAGCCGGGTCTGGGCATAGATCAGGTCGAGGACGAGCAGGTCGCCGTGGAGCGCCTCGGCGGGGATCGGGCTCGCGTCGCTGGTGAGCCCGATCGAGGTGGCATTGATGAGCACGCGTGTCTTCGCGAGCTCGGCCTCGATGATCGAGTCGTGCCACGGCATCGCGCGGAGCTCCATGTGCGCGGCGCTCCGCCCGAAGTGCTTGACCATCCCCTCGGCGCGATGGAGATGGCGGTTGAAGACGACGATCCGCTGGAAGCCCTCGGTGATCAGCCCGTAGACCACCGCGCGTGCCCCGCCGCCGGCACCGAGGACGACCGCGTGCCGCGGCATCTTCTGCTTGCCGACGAGCCGGTCGAGCGCGACCCGGAAGCCCGGAACGTCAGTGTTGTGGCCGATCAGTCGCTTCCCCTCGCGGGTGAGGGTGTTGGCGGCGCCGGTGACGTGTGCCTCGTCGGTCAGGCGATCGACGAGGGGGACGACCCGCTCCTTGTGCGGGATCGTGACGTTGGCGCCGAGAAACGCGTCGCTGCGCAGCTCCGTGACGGCGTCCGGAAGCTCGATCGCGGTCCGGTCCCAGAGCTCGTACGTCGCGTCGATGCCGAGCGAGTCGAACGCGGCCTGCTGCATCGCGCCCGACAGCGAGTGGGACACGGGGTGTCCGATGAGGACCACGCGCTTCGTCATGCTCGCACCCTTTCGAGGTCATCGAAGAAACCGGGATAGGAGATGGCGGCCGAGCCGGATCGTCCGACGGAGGTCTCGCCGGTGGCGATCAGTCCGGCGATGGCAAACGTCATGGCGAGACGGTGATCGTCGAGGCTGTCCGTCTCGGCGCCGTGCAGGATCGAGCCGCCCATGATCCGGATATCGTCGCCGTCGATATCGATCCGGGCACCGAGCGCGCGGAGGCCGGCCGCGATCCCGGCCAGCCGATCCGATTCCTTGTGGCGCAGCTCGCCGGCACCCCGGATGACCGTTGTCCCGGTCGCCATCGCGGCGGCGAGACAGAGGGCCGGGATCTCGTCGATCGCGGCGGCGACGTCGGCCGGGCCGAGCTCGACGGCCCGCAACTCGGACGAGCGAACGGTGAGGTTGGCGAGCGGCTCGCCGATGCCGTCATCGCTCCAGGTCGAAGGGTCGCTGCCGACGTTGCTGCGCGGCCCTGCCGCTCGCTCGTCGATCTCGGCGCCCATCGCACGGAGGATGTCGATCACGGCACGACGCGTGGGGTTCACGCCGACATCGTGGAGGAGGAGCTCGGCGTCGGGGTGGATCGCGCCCGCGACGAGCCAGAACGCCGCCGCCGAGACATCGCCCGGAACCCGTTCCGTCACCGCGTTCAACACAACCCCTCCTTGGACCGTCCAGGCGACGGAACCGTCCGGCGCCGCTCCACGTTCGACCGGAACCCCCCGTGCCCGAAGCATCCGTTCCGTATGGTCGCGCGTCGCGACGCTCTCGCGCACCATCGTCCGTCCATCCGCCCGCAGGCCGGCGAGCAGGACCGCCGACTTCACCTGTGCGCTCGGCACCGGCGTCGCGTACTCGATCGCCCTGAGCGGGGTGCGACCGACCACGGTCAGGGGCGGAAGGGAGTCGTTCAGGCGGCCGTGGAGCTCGGCGCCCATCGAGCGCAGCGGTTCGATGATACGAGTCACCGGACGCCCACGCAACGACGCGTCGCCGTCGAGGACGCAGGTCATCGAGAGCCCCGCAAGGACGCCGCTGAAGAGCCGCAGGCTGGTTCCGGAGTTGCCGCAATCGAGCGTTGCGGCGGGCTGTCGCAGGCCGTCCGCGCCGGGCGAGACGACGCGGTAGCCGACCGTGGCCGTGCTTGTGCCCGGTCGCCGCTCCACCGTTGCCCCGAGCGCGGCGACGATCCCCGCGGTCGAGCGCACGTCGGCGCCGTCGCCGGCGCCGTCGATCCGGCTCTCGCCCGCGGCCAGGGCCGCGAGGATGAGCGCGCGGTGGCTGACCGACTTGTCGCCGGGCAGGTGCAGCTCGCCGCGCAGCCGGGCACTCGCCCGAATCCGGGCGACCGGCGGTTCGGCGGTCGTGGGGACGTTCAAGCGCCGGCCTTGTAGAGCCCGCGGACGTGCTCGTGGACCGGGACGATGGCGGCCATCATGTCGTCGAACATGACGTGGGTGAGCTGCTGCTCCGCGTCGGA
>JBDTNS010000234.1:0-3792 GCA_039933675.1 Chloroflexota bacterium | reverse complement strand
CCGGACGGGACCTGGCTGATCGTCGAGCCCTTCGCCAACGATCGGATCGAGGACAACCTCAACCCGATCGGGCGGATCTACTACGCAGCCTCGACGCTGCTGTGCACGCCGTCGTCCCTCTCCCAGGAGGTCGGGCTGGCCCTTGGAGCGCAGGCCGGTGAGTCCCGCCTTCGCCAGGTCGTCACGGAGGGTGGCTTCACGCGCTTCCGGCGTGCGACCGAGACACCCTTCAACCTCGTGCTCGAGGCGAAGCCCTGAGCAGCGCGGGGGCCCCAGGCCGGGAGCCTCGCGCTCACCGGCCTGGGCCGCGCCCCGGCTATGCTGCCCGCGTGAGCAACCCATCGACGGTGTCGCCGATCGGTCCGGAGCGGCCGGGCGCGGAGCGGCGGGATCGTGGCGTGACCCGGGCGGCCATCATCGAGGCCGGTCGGGCCGCTCTGCTCGCCGAAGGCTATGCCCACCTCTCGACCCGCCGAGTCGCCGAGCTCGCCGACGTGCCGCTCAGTCAGATCCACTACCACTTCGGCTCCAAGCAGCAGCTCATCCTGGCCGTCCTGGCCGCCGAGACCGACCGGTTGCTCGAGCGCCAGCGCGAGATGTTCGATGCGCCCGAGCCGCTGTGGGTCCGCTGGGAACACGCGTGCGACTACCTCGACGCGGACATTGAGTCCGGCTACGTGCGAATCCTCCAGGAGATGATCGCCGCCGGTTGGTCCGATCCCGAGGTCGCGGCCGCCGTCCGCGAGATGGTCGGCGGCTGGTATCGGGTGCTTGCCAACGCGGCCCGCCGCGAGGAGGAGCGAGGCGGCAAACTCGCCGGCTTCACCCCCGAGGAGATCGCGTCGCTCATGGGCACGCCCTTTCTCGGCGCCGAGGAACTGCTGCTGCTCGGCGTGAGCGAGGAGGCGCTGCCGATCCGCTCCGCGCTGCGCAAGGTCGGCGTCCTGCTCCGCCAGGTGACCGCGCCCGAAGCCCCGACGACGAGGTGAGACAATGACGATCGAGATGGCCTGGACCGCCGGGACGGTCAACGAGACGATCCGTCCCGAGGACGCGGCCGCCATCCGGGCCTGCCTCCTCGACTACTTCGAGGGCTGGTTCGACGGCGATGCGGCTCGCATGGACCGGGCGTTGCATCCCGGGCTCGCGAAGCATTCACTCGCCCAGGACGACGCCCGCTCACAGACGCTGGACCTCGCAACGAAGGACGAGATGGTCGAGGCGACTCGCCATGGACGGGGCCGCCAGCGTGACCTGCCCGATCGGGCGATCCAAATCGAGATCGCCAGCGTCGCGGGCGACATCGCCAGCACCGTCGTGCATTCGGCCGTCTACATCGAGTACGTCCTCCTCGCCCGGACCACGGACGGCTGGCGGATCACCGGAACGCTCTGGTGCTGGGCGGAAGGTCATGGTCCGCGCGTCGGCTGAACGGACGGTCGCGCCGGCGGCCGCCGCCACCCGAGCCGGTCCGCGCGAGCAGACCCGCGCACGCTATCCCGACCGGACCGGCTTCGTCGAACGTGACGGCGTCCGGACCCATTGGGAAGTCTGCGGAAACGGCGAGCCCGCGATCCTCTTCGCCCCGACCTGGTCGATCGTCCATTCGCGGATCTGGAAGGCGCAAGTTCCCTACTTCGCCCGTCGCCACAAGGTCGTCACCGTCGACGCGCGCGGCAACGGAGCCTCGGACCGGCCAGCGACCGCCGACGCCTACAATGAACGCGAGATCGCGGCCGATCTCCTCGCGACCCTCGACGCGACCGGCACCGAGCGAGCGGTCGTCGTCTCGCTGTCGCTCGGAGCGCAACGAGCGCTCGTGCTCGCGGCCGAGCACCCGGAACGCGTGCACGGGCTCGTCTTCCTTGGCCCGGCGGTCCCCCTCGGCGATGGGCCCGCACGAGACAGCGGGCCATTCGACGATCCACCGGCCGCGAACGAGGGTTGGGCGCTGTATAACCGCCACGCGTGGCGCCGGGACTACGCCCGGTTCCTCGAGTTCTTCTTCGGCCAGTGCTTCAACGAGACCCATTCGACCAAGCAGATCGAGGACGCCGTCGGGTGGGGCGGTGAAACGGACGGCGAGACCCTGATCCGCACCGAGGACGCCGCCCAGCTCGACGAGGCGACAACCCGTCGCCTGTGCAACGCCGTCGTCTGCCCGACGCTCGTCATCCAGGGCGAGGACGACGCGGTCACCGGGCGCGGTCGCGGCGTCGCCCTGGCCGAGGCGATCCCGGAGGCACGGCTCGTCACCATCGCCGGTGGCGGTCACATCCTGAACGTCCGTGAGCCGGTCCTCGTCAACCACCTGATCCGGGACTTCGTCCGGGCCATGGGAACCGAGACGGTCCCGTGAATGCGCCATCGAACAGCCGCACCTGGACGCGTTCGCTGGCTCGTCGCCGCCGCGCGCTGTACCTCTCGTCGCCGATCGGGCTCGGGCACGCGCAACGCGACCTGGCCATCGCCGACGAGCTCCGCGTCCTCCGCCCCGACCTCGAGATCGACTGGCTCGCCCAGAACCCGGTCACGGCCGTGCTCGAGGCGCACGGCGAGCGGATCCACCCGCTGAGCTCTGAGCTCGCCTCGGAGTCCGCTCACATCACTGCCGAGTCGTCCGAGCACGATCTCAACGCCTTCGAGGCGATCCGCCGGATGGACGAGATCCTCGTCGCGAACTTCATGGTCTTCCACGAGGCGGTCGAGGGCGGCGAGTACGACATCGTCATCGGTGACGAGGCGTGGGAGGTCGACCATTTCCTGCACGAGAACCCGGAGCTCAAGCGCACCGCCTTCGCCTGGATGACCGATTTCGTCGGCTGGCTCCCGATGCCGTCCGGCGGCGAGCGCGAGGCGTTCCTGACGGCCGACTACAACGCCGAGATGATCGAGCACGTCGAACGTTTCCCGCGCCTGCGCGACAGGGCGATCTTCGTCGGCGAACCGGACGACATCGTGCCCGACGACTTCGGACCCGGCCTCGGGCCGATCCGCGACTGGACCGAGCGCCACTTCGACTTCAGCGGCTACGTCACCGGCTTCGATCCCCGGCCCCTGATCGAGGGTCGCGAAGCGCTGCGCGAGGAGCTCGGGTACCACCCCGACGAGCGCGTGGTCATCGTGACCGTCGGCGGCTCGGGCGTCGGCGAGGCGCTGCTGCGACGGGTGATCGCCGGCTACCCAGCGGCCGCCCGCCGCGTCAACGGGCTGCGGATCATCGCCGTCGCGGGTCCACGAATCGACCCGACGTCACTCTGGGCCGGCCCGGGCGTCGAGGTTCGCGCCTTCGTCCCCGAGCTCTACCGGCACCTGGCCGCCTGCGACCTCGCGGTCGTGCAGGGCGGTCTGACGACGACGATGGAGCTCGCCGCGACGCGCCGGCCGTTCCTGTACTTCCCGTTGCGCGATCACTTCGAACAGAACCGGCACGTCCGCCATCGTCTCGAGCGGTACGGTGCGGGCCGCTATATGGACTACGACCAGTCGCCACCGGAAGTGATCGCCGAGGCGATCGCGGCCGAGATCGACCGGCCGATCGACTACCGGCCGGTCGAGACCGATGGCGCCGCCCGGGCGGCAGCCCTCATCGCCGCGCTCATCTGACCGACCGCCGCCGTCGGGCAAGGCCAGGCGGATGCGCAGGACGCGCTCAGAGCGGGACCCGGACCTCGTCGAGGAACGCGAGCGATCGGGCGTCGCGCTCGAGGGCCACGCGGACGAAGTCGCGCAGCGCGGCCTCGGTCTCGCGCTCGGTGTCGGGGGCCAGCCGCAGCGTCGCGATCGCCTCGA
>JBDTNS010000233.1:0-3802 GCA_039933675.1 Chloroflexota bacterium | reverse complement strand
TGGTTCGGCCGTGCGATCGCCGCGTTGCGCATCTACTTCGGTGTCGTCTACCTGCACAACGGGATCGCCAAGCTGCTGCCAGCGGTGCCGAACCTGTGGCCGGACACGCCGATCGGCTTCGTGATCCAGGGGGTGGGCGATCGAAGCGCCAGATCGATCCTCGAATTCGAAGTGATCCAGCAGCAACACCCGATCGGACCCTACCGGTCCCTGGTCGAGAATATCGTCCTGCCGAATTTCGGAACCTTTGTATTCGGCATCGGTGTCGCGGAGACCGTGGTCGGGGTCCTGCTCATCCTCGGCCTGTTGACACCCTTGGCCGCTATTGTCGCTGCCGGGATGGCCATCCACCTCCAGTTCGCGACGCTCTGGAACGACAAGTGGATCTACGAATACTCGCTCGAGTGGCTCCCACTGCTGTGTCTGGCCGCACTTCGGGCCGGCCGATGGCACGGGCTCGATCGGCGCCTTGCAGCCACCCGTCGCCGCTGGCCCGGATGAGCGATCGCCTGGGACCGGCTCGGACCCTGGTCACTGGCGGGGCGGGTTTCATCGGCGGAGAGCTGGTCGAGAGCCTGCTTGCAGATGGCGCCGATGTCACCGTCGTCGACAACCTCACGACGTCATCTCCAGACTGGGCCGAGCGATTCGCCGGACAGCCGCACTTGACCCTCGTCGAAGCCGACGCGACGGATGCCGGAACCCTCGATCAGGTCATGAAAGGCCGCGAGCGAATCATCCACCTTGCTGCCGGCACCGATGTTGCGGGTGGCTTCCAACACCCGGAGCGTGACTACGTCAATGGCATTGCGGCGACTCACGTGGTATGTGAGGCGATGCGACGCAACGGGATCGGCGAGCTTTGGTTTGCGTCATCCGGGGTGGTCTATGGGAGCCCTGCCGGTGGCCCCAGCTCCGAGAGCGACGGCGCCCTCCTGCCGGAGTCCCACTACGCGGCGGCAAAGCTGGCGGGCGAAGCGATCATCTCCGGATTCGCCCACCTCTACGGCTGGCGGTCATTGGTCTTTCGGTTCGGGAACACGGTCGGGGCCCGGAGCGACCATGGCGTCGTCCATGATCTTGTCGTCAAGCTCCTGCGCGATCCGCGCCGTCTCGAGATCCTCGGCGACGGCAACCAGGCAAAGCCGTATGTGGCGGTCGACGACCTCGTGGCCGGGATGCGACACGCGGCCGCGGTGGCTCCGAGCCAGCCCGTGACCACCCTCAACCTCGGCCCGGAGGGATCCGTTCCCGTGCGCCGTGTTGCTGAACTCGTCATTGACGCACTCGGGATACCGCCGGCGTCCGTCGAGCTGTCGTACACCGGTCGATCGGGCAGCGCTGGCGGTGGATGGCCGGGCGACACCGCGCTGGTGGAGTTCGACACGGGCGCCATCCGGGCTCTCGGTTGGTCACCCCGACGCGATTCGGAAGCCACCATCCACGATGCGGCGGTCGGGATCGCCCTGAGCTACCGAACGACGGGGCGACGCTTGCTGACGGCGGCCGAGCGCCGAGCCAAGTCAGACCTTGCCATGGCGGAAGGATCGGCGTGACCCAAACCCAGGTCGGCGTCTCGCCGAGGGTGGGCGATGTCGCGATTGGACGACCCAGGAACTGGGTCGTGGCGGCGGTCAGGCTCGTCGGTCGCGATCGATCGGGCATCCTTGTCACGGTCTTCGGGTTGGCCGCGGCGCTCTGGGTCGGCGGACTTCTGGTCGGGCGCGTCAATGGGCTGGCGGCGTCCGAGTACGATCTCGGCTTCTTCCAGCAGATCATCTGGAACGTTGGGCAGCACGGCCAGTGGGTCTCGAGCTTCCATCTGGGATCGTTCCTGGGACTTCACTTTTCCCCGGTTCTTCTCGTCCCCGCAGGACTCGAACGACTCCTGGGGTCCGACGTCCGGGTCCTTAACGTGTTCCACGCGGCGGCGATCGGCGCCCTCGTGCCGGCCGCCTTCCTGCTGATTCGGGCAATCCTCTCGCCCAGCCGGGCTGCTGCGCCGATGGCCGCCGCGCTGGCGATCGGTATCCCGGTTTGGGCCGCGACCCAGGAGGTGATCCGAGCCGATTTCCATCCCGAGACGATCGGCGTCGTTCTGGCCCTGCTCGCTGGTTGGGCCGGTCTGACACGGCGGTCGCGCATCATGTGGTTCCTTGCCATCCTGGCACTCGCGTCGCGCGAAGATGTGGCGTACGCCGTCGCGATCGTGGGCCTGCTCGTTGCCGCGCGCGGTCGAGGAGAGATGCGGCGCCACGGGCGCCTCCTGACAGGCTTCGCCATCATCTGGGGCGTTATCGTGTTCGGAGTGCTGATGCCGTGGATGCGGGACGGCGCCGCGAGCGATACCACCCGCTACTACGCATGGCTCGGGGGCGGTCTGGGCCCCCTCCTTGCGCCGTTCACCAAGACGGATCTGGTCATCCACGCCCTCACTCGACCGACCCCATGGTTCGCCGTCGCAGGCATGATCGTCGCGCTGGCAGGCCTGCCGCTGCTTCGCCCTCGGTGGCTCCTGCTGGCAGGGCCGCCGCTCGTCGCTGCGCTCCTCTCGGCTCACACGTGGCAGGCGAACCTGATGCTCCAATACCCACTCGTCCTGTACGTGCCGCTGATCGTCGCCGCAGGTCTGGGCGGACGGCGGGCGATCGTGCTCGCCCGACGGACCCGCCGGCGTGTGCCGACCCGGGATGATCGACGGCGACGGATCCAGCTGCCGCGGGCTGTCGCTTCCCTGGGCGTCCCGTTGCTGAGCTGCCTGTTCGTTCTCCTGCTGGCGACGCCGGCCCTCGCCGAGGGAACCAATCAGGGTTTGATCCCGCCGTTTGGCAATATCGACGGGACCTTTCGCTCAAGCGCCAGCGTCATCGACCAGATCGCGCCGTTCGCGGCCGCGGTCCCGACCGAGGCGCTCCTGATCGCCGACGAAGGTTTGGTTGCCCCACTGGCCGGTCGGTCGACCATCCGCCAGCTGACATCGCTGCCCACCTTGCCGAACAACGCCTATGTCCTGATGGACCGATCGCCGGCCCTCGATGGTGGTTGGTCGCCCGAGCGACGGGCCAGGGAGCTCCTGAGCTTAGGATCCAGCCGCCGCCCGATCCTCGCCGACGACGGACGATTCGTTCTGTTGGGACCTGTCCCCGATGGAAGTCTCCAGTGACGATGACCTGGCGCGTGGCTGCCGTCGTGCCGGTCCTCGACGAGGGGGCGGCGATCGGCGACGTCGTCGCCGAGCTGCAGACGTGCGGCGCGTGTTGCGTCTACGTCATCGACGGCGGTTCGCGGGACAGGACCGTCGGGGTCGCCAAGGACGCCGGTGGCATCGTCGTCGTCGAGCCCGAACGGGGCTACGGCCGCGCTTGTCGGACCGGCGCGGAGCATGCGCTGGCCTCAGCACCGGACGGCCATACGCACGATGCCGTGGCCTTCCTCGATGGCGACGGCTCCTGCGACCCGCGCGACCTCCGCGGCCTGATTGCGGCGCTCGAGGGCGGGGATGTCGCGCTCGGCAGCAGACCAGCTCACCTCCTGGAGTCGGGAGCGATGCCGTGGCACGCCCGGCTCGGAAACCTCCTCGTCAGCTGGATTGTCGGCCTGCGGACTGGACGGACGGTCCATGACCTGCCTCCGTTCAAGGTCGTCCACCGAGCGATCCTCGAGCGACTTGCCCTGAGCGACGATGGCTATGGCTGGACGGCACAGATGGTGGCACGCGCCATGGTCGAGCCGATGGTCCGGATCCGCGAGACCCCGGTCAGGTTCCGGAATCGGAGGGGCGGGGTCAGCAAGGTCTCGGGCT
>JBDTNS010000232.1:0-3807 GCA_039933675.1 Chloroflexota bacterium | reverse complement strand
CGCCACGAGGCCGAGGCCGGCGACCGCGAGGAGCAGGACGACCACCGACCCGCCACTCAGCACGCCGAACCGGGCAAGGAGGGTGCACCCGACCAGTCCCACCAGTAGACTGACGCCGGTCGCTCGACCAAGCCGCGAAAGCGGGGTCGTGGCCCCCGGCAGGACCAGCGGACCGAGCGCCACGCCGGGGAGCAGGAAGAGCAGGACGGATACCATCGTCGCGACGACGGCGGAGGTCAGGAACGCGATGGGATCCATGACAGTTCGCTCGAACCTCGTTCCGGGCGCGTGACCACTGGCGAGGCGATCGACCGCCGCGACGAGGAGTCGCTCGGGAGTGTACGTCAGCGTCTCGGTGCGCTGAGCGGCGAGCGGCGGGTCCTGCTCGGAATCCTCGGACTCGTCCTGGTCGTCCATGGCTGGCGCGCGATCCTGCCCTTCTACATCGGTGGGGACCTGCTCTACCACTGGGGCCTGACCCACACGATCCTGCTCGGGTCGTTTCCGCCGGAGGGACCGTATGCCGGCCTCCCGGCCTACTACCCGCCGGGGTTCCACCTCCTCCTCGCCGCGCTGGCCAGCCTGCCAGGCCTCGGTCTGTCCGCCGCGACCGCCGCCCTCGGGATCGTCTGGCTCCCGGTCATCCCGCTCGGTGCCTATCTGCTAACGCGGCGTGTCACCGGGCGCGGCGATGTTGCCCTCGTGGCGGCCGCGCTCACGGCCTTCGCGGGCGGGTTCGATCTCTCGAACGACCGCCTCTGGGTCAACTCGATGTTCATGGTCGGGCACGTTGCCTACCCGATCTACCCGCGCGATCTCGTGTTCGGGATACTGCCGTTCGCTGTGCTCGCTTTTCTGCGCGCGATCGAGGGCGAGCGGCGCTGGTGGGGCTGGGCGCTCGTCGCCGGGATCCTCCTGGGCCTGTGCGCGCTGATCCAGGTCCAGCTCCTCCTGCCGATCCCGATTGCCCTGGCGACCGCTGCTGTGGCCCGCGTCTGGCGCGATCGCAAGCGGTGGCGGCCCGTCATCGGGTCGCTGCTGGCCACGGCGCTGGCCGCGCTCGCGCTCGTCGGGCCGTGGCTCGTCTATCTGCTCGGGCTCATCCGGCGGAATGGCGGCGTCTCGATCCAGTCGTCCGAGGACCTCGTCCCGGTCCGGATCGGGTTCTGGGACTACCCGATCCAGTTCGGGCTGGTCCTGCCGCTGGCGATCATCGGCGCGGGGGTCGTCCTCCTCTTCCTGCGACGTGCGGATGGCCCGGGCCTCGCGGGGCGGCCGGGACGCTGGGCGCCGCGCCCGGTCGAAGGCGGGCTCCTCCTCGTGGCATGGTGGATCGTGCCGTTCGCTCTGGCCGTCCTCTACCGACCGAGCTGGCCGCTCGAGGACGCGCTTCGCCCGCAGCGGATGTGGCTCCTGTCGAGCCAGCCCGCGCTGATCCTCGCGGCGGCCGGACTTATCGCGCTGGCCGAGGCGATCGCCGTACGACCGGGCGTGCGCCGCCTGTCGGTGTCGGCCGTGGTGGTGGCCGCCGTGCTTGTCGCGTCCGTTCCGGCGATATTTGCGACGACGCTTCTGGTGGCCTCGACGTGGACCGACGATCGCTACGCGCACCTGCGCCTCGGACCGGACCGAGTGCCGGCCATGGCCGCCCTGCTCGATGTCCACGCTCCGCGCCCGACGGTCCTCACCTACGAGGATTGGTCATCGCTCGTCTGGTACGAGACGGGCGCGGCGGTGGTCGCCGTCGAACCCCCTGGCTTCGCCAAGCTCGCCTTCGACCCCGCGACATTCACCGGTCACGGCCAGCCGGAGCGACGGGCGGACCTTGCCAAGGCATTCAGCGGCGACGTTGCGTCGCTGGTCGCGACGGCCGACCGATACGGCGCGAGCCAGATCCTGTTGGCCCGTCGTGGCGCGACTCTCGGGCTCATCGGCGAGCCGGCGGTCTCGGCCGCGGCGGCAGGCAGGGTGACGGGTTCGAGCCGAATCCTCCAGGGCAACGGCTGGGACGCCGAGATCCTCGACCCGGGCTCGATCCTGACGATTCCGGTGGCCACGGCCGGTCGGATTGACCTCGAGATCCGGATCCTGACCGCGGGAGGTGGCGGCCTGGCACCGGCGAGCGGCGCGCTCCACTTCCGGCTCCATGCCGGTGCGACGGTCCAGGAGCTGGCCGCGACACCGATCGCGGGCGCGGAGTTCGCGGTCGTCAGGACGACGGTCGACTTCGCCGCCGGGATGCCGCTCCGGCTCGAAGCGGTCGATCCGGTCGCCGTCCAGTCGATCACCGGGTTCGTGTCCGACCCGGGACCACCGCCGGGCTGGACCGTTTCGAAGCAGAACGAGGACGCCGTCGTTTGGCGCCGCTCGCCGTGACGCGTCTGATGCGAAACCCGATCGTGTGGGGCTCGATCTCGCTCGCACTCCTGGCGCTCGTCGCCTGGCGGTCGCGGGCATGGGAGCTCGGCGATCGGCTGGGCGTCGCCAGCCCGGGACCGATCGTCGCGGCCCTCGCCCTGAACCTGGTCATCGTCGTCGGGTGGGCGGCGCGCTCGTCCGATCTGCTGGCGGGCACGGGGCGTCCGGTGCCGATCCGGCCGCTGATCCCGATGACCGCCTTCGCCAACACCATCAACAACGTGACGCCCGGCTCGGTCGGGGAACTGGTCCGGCTCTACCTGCTGCGGGCGCACCACGGCGTCGAGTACACCGCCGGGGCTGCGGTCGTCGTCGTCGAGCGCTTCGTCGCGTTCGCCCTGCTCGGCGGCAGTGCCGCGATCCTGTGGCTGACCTACTGGTTCGGGGTACCGAGGTGGCTGGCGGTCGTCGCCCTCCTCGTCCTCGTTCTGATCCCGAGCCTCGTGTATCGCGTCGGCATCCGCCCGAGCGCGCTCGTCCGGCGATTGCCCCTCGGACGGGCGGTCGGCCGGACGCGCTGGGCGAGCGTCGGGCGGGCGCTCGCGAGGGTCGATGCGGCGGTCGCCACGTTGCTCATCGATCCGCGCCGGGCGATCGTCTTCGGCCTGTGGACCGCGGTCGTCTTCGCGTCGTACACGGGCCAGCTCCTGCTCGTCGCCGCGGCAATCGGCCGGACGATCGATCCGGCGGCGGCGTGGGGTGCCCTCGGGCTCGGGATCATCGTCGGGGCGCTGTCACTGCTGCCATTCGGTCTCGGATCGACCGATCTCGTGGTGTCCGGCCTCCTGGTCGCGGCCGGCGTTCCCGCAGCCGAGGCCGTGGCGATCACGTTCGGCTATCGGATCGTGTCGAGCCTGCCGCTCGGGCTGCTCGGTGTCGCGTCGTACGCGATCCTGTCGGCGAGCCTGCCGCACGGTCATGCCCGGGAGGCGGCCGATGCTGCAAGTGCCGCGCTCCAAGGCGACGCTTCCGAGACCGTCGACGGATGACGGCCCTCGATGCGGTCGCGGCCGTCCTCGTCATCGTCGGGTTCGTGGCCGCGACCATGCTCGTGCGTCCCGCGGTCCGACGGACGGGCCTCCTGCCGTGGCACCCCGCCGTCGCGTGGCTCGCCCTCATGGCGCTCTTCTTCGGGATCGGGTCGGCGATGCTCGCGTTCGACGGTCGTGCCGGTCCGGCGCTCTACGTGGCCGGCTCCACGCTCGTCTTCGGGCTTGCGGTGGCCGGCAGCGACCGTGTCGCCCGCCGTCGAGCCGACGCCGCGATCGACCGCGCCGTCCCCGCCGGCACCTCCCGTCCGGCCGTCGCCGCCCGCCTCGTCGACGACGCACCGCTGCGTCCGGCGACCGTCGTCGGCCTCGCCCTCCTCGGCCTCATTCTCATCGCACC
>JBDTNS010000231.1:0-3809 GCA_039933675.1 Chloroflexota bacterium | reverse complement strand
GTGCCGTCCGGATCGGGTGTCGCGGTCGTGCCGGGGACAGCGCCGCGTGCGGGCGAGCCGCCGCCCTCCTCGGTCGCCGCGTTGTTGACGAGCGCGCCATCGTCGACGACCGAGCGAAAGACCCGGGCTCGAAACGCCGCCGGGACGTCGGCCGAGTCCACGAGCGCCCCAGTGACGTGGACCTGCATCGCGAACCCGAGCGCCGTCGCGCCGTCGACGGCACCAAGCATCATCAACGTCTCGGCGGCGTCGACCATCCGAGCTCCCAGCCCGCCCGCGTTCCCGGGCACCACCAGCCGATGCAGCCCCGCCGCGACAATCGCATCGGCGGCACGAGGCTCGAAGGCATCCCCGAGCTCGAGCGCGCGCAGGTTGTCCAGGGCGGTCGCCAGCGCATCGTCGATCGGGTTCATGGCGTCTTCGACGTCCACAATGTCTGCTTGAGCTGTCGCCCGGCGCGCGAGTCCTGGAGCAACGTCGAGAACCGTCGCTCGCGGGTCGTCGCCTGCTTCGCGCCCGTCACCCAGTGCGTCGCGAGCTTCCGGTATGACGCGGGTCGGCCTTCCCAGTACGCCCAGGCCGCCTCGTCTGCGCGGAATCGATCCTCCTCCTGGTCGGCGAAGACGGTCGGCGCACGCTCGTACGAATAGACCCCGGTCCTCGCCTCGGACCTTGCCGCGAACGCGGCCAGCCCCGCCGGTCGCATCCGGTCCTCGGCTGTGAGCGCGGCGACCTTGGCCATATTGATCGCACTCCAGTTGCTGCCCTTCCGCCGCGGGGTGAAGCGCTGGACGTGGCTTTCATCATCGATGCGCCGGAGGACGCCATCGATCCAGCCGACGCACAGCGCCTCGTCGACCGCCTGGGACCAGACAACGCTCGGCCGGCCGGTCACTTTCTTGTGATACCCGAGCCAGAGCACATCCGCGGTTGCGTAGTTGGCGTCGAACCAGTCGCGCAACTCCTCGGGAGTCGCGAAGAAGCGGACGTCCCCCGGTTCCATGCTCACCATCCGCCCGCCCCCTCGCGCAGGAGCGCCCAGGCGCGTGCGAGATGCCGCTCCTCTGTCCGGAGGTTGCCGATGGCCACCCGGATCGTGAAGCGCCCGGAGAGACGGGTGTGCGACAGGAAGACCTCGCCGCTCCGATTGACCGTGTCCATGATCGCGGCGTTGGCCTCGTCGAGCGCGGCCTCGGTCAAATCCCGGCCGGCGGGGTGCCAGCGGAAGCAGACCGTCGAGAACGGGACGGGCGCCAGCAGCTCCCAATCGGGGTCGGCGGCGACCCAGCCCTCGAAAGTTCGCGCCATCGCGAGATGCGTTTCGATCCGCCGGCGCAGTCCGTCGAGACCGAACGATCGCAGCAGGATCCACAGCTTGAGCGCCCGGAAGCGGCGACCGAGCTGCGGCGTGTACTCGTTGTAGTCGCGCACCGGGGCATCGCGGTCGAGCGTGCGCAGGTACTCGGGGACGAGGCTGAACGCAGCGCGAAGCTGGTCCATCCGCCGGGTCAGCAGGAGCGACGCGTCGAGCGGCGTGAACAACCACTTGTGCGGGTTGACGACGATCGAATCGGCTCGCTCCCAGCCTGCGAACAGTGCGCCGTGGTCGGCGAGCATCGCGACCGGGCCGGCGTAGGCCGCGTCGACATGGAGCCACAGGCCCTCGCGTGACGCGATCTCGGCGATCTTCGCGACGGGGTCGACTGATGTCGACGAGGTCGTCCCGATCGTGGCCACGATGGCGATTGGCTGGAGACCGGCGACGCGGTCGGCCGCGATCGACGCCTCGAGTGACCGGGGCAGCAGCTCGTACCGCTCGTTCGCCGGAATCCGCACGAGCGAGGCGCGACCGAGTCCCAGCGTCATGCACGCCTTCTCGATCGACGAATGCGCTTCGACCGAGGCGTAGACCCGCAGCCCGTCGAGATCGTCACGACCGGCGAGACCGCGCGCGGCGGCGTCGGTGCCGGCGGCCTCCCGTGCGGCGGCGAGCGCGATGAGCGTCGACGTCGACGCCGTATCGGTCAGCAGGCCATCGAACGCGGCCGGCAGGCCGAGCGCCTGGCGGAGCCAGTCGACGACGACCTCCTCGAGCTCCGTGCCGATCGGCGATGTCCGCCACAGCATTGCGTTCTGGCCGATTGCCGCGGTCAGCATCTCGCCGAGGATCCCGGGTCCCGAGGCGGTGGTCGCGAAATAGGCCAGGAAGCCCGGGTGCTGCCAGTGCGTCGCGTTCGGCTCGATGAGCCGGCCGTAATCGGCCAGGATCGACGCGATCGCCTCGGGTTCCTCGGGCGGCGCCGCCGGGAAGAGCGGCCGAAGGGTCCCGGGTTCGATCGACGGAAAGACCGCCCGCGATTCGACGCCTTCGAGATAGTCGGCCATCAGGTCGACGACGGCGTGGGCAGCCGCCCTGAAGGCTGCCGAATCCATGTCGAGCAGCGGCTGGTCGTCGGTCTCCTGGGTCATCCGCCCAGTCTATGGGGCGCCGACTAGATCGACCGTCCGGTCTGGTCGAGGATGTTGCTGACCTGGCTGCCGAGGAAGATCAGCGCGAGGATCGAGACGATCGCGAGCGCGCCCAGGACGAGCGCGCCGATCAGGCAGGCGGTGACCGGACCGTTCGACGATGAAGCGCGCGGCCGGACGACCGCAGAGTTTGCGAATCGGTCATGGAAGCCCTGCTTCAAGGGGCTGCGGACCGTGGTGATGAGAAGGGCGAGGTACCAGACGAGGCCGACGACGCCCGTGAGGCTGGCGACGCTCGGGACGGCCGACAGCAACGCGAAAAACCAGCCGAGCCCGATCCATCGCTTGACGGCCTGGATCGGCGTCAGCGTCTGCCCGTCGAAGGCGTTGCCGACCTGGATGCCGAACAGCATCTGGCCGGGAGTCGCCCGTCGCCCGCCCGTCCAGAAGACGACGGAATAGAGCAGGCTCGCAACGACGAGCACGAGACTCGACACGATGGTCGTGGCGGTCCGGTTCGGCACGGTCTCGCCGTCGCCGCCCGCAAGTGCCGACCCAACTCCGGCGACGATCCCGGCGATGATCAGCAGCAGGATTCCGTCGACGATGTAGGCGACCAGCCGCGACGCCGTGTCGGCGAAGACCAGACCGGGCGCCCCCGGGACGTCCCGACTGGGCTTCGTGGCTGTGACCCAGGCAACAGGCGACCCACCGGCGCCGGTCGGCGGCGGTTCGGGGGTCGGCGCGCCCCAGGCCGCCGCGGGTGCTGTGGGCGCCGCGGGTAATGTTGACCCGGCGATGGGCGCGGTTTCGGTTCCGGCGCCGGGCACGCGCCAACCCGACCGAGCCGACGGCGCCGTCTCCCGGGGAACGCGGACCGTGTCGGTGTCGGGCTCGCGCGGGGCTTCGGCCGGCGGCGTCGGTGGAATGGTCGGCATCTCGCCGGTCGGAGTCGGTTCGCCGGTCGGGGACGTCTCGTGAGGAGGCTGCTCAGACATTGGCTGCTCCCTTCGTCACGCTCAGACGGATTGGCCCATCTGGTCGAGGATCGTCTGGATCTGGTCGCCGGCGACCGCGAGGACCAGGAGCGGCAGGACGACGGCCACGATCACGACCAGCACGAGACAGGTCACGATCGCAACGCCGGAGCCGCCGGGTGCCGGCTGGACGACGACGGATCGCGCCCAGCGGTCGTGGAGACCCTGGTGCAGCCGGTTCGTCGACGTCGAGACCAGGAGCGCGAGGACCCACGCGAACCCGATCAGGCTGATCGTGCTGCCGATCCCCGGGACGAGCATGAGGATCGACACAGCGCCGCTCAACGCCAGCCACCTGAGCAG
>JBDTNS010000230.1:0-3820 GCA_039933675.1 Chloroflexota bacterium | reverse complement strand
GTCACCGGCTACGAGTCGAAGGGGCGCATCAACAAGCGCATCCGCCTGGAGCTCGTTGGCCCGACCGCGTCTGTGGCACGATCGCGTTGATGCCGAAGCTCGCAGTCCCGTTCCTCGCCAGTCCCATCATCCGTCGCGTCGCGTGGCACATTCGCCGCGTCGGCGGCCAGCTCGACAAGCGCTTCTTCCTGACCCTCGGCGAAGGGATCGTGGCCGTCGTGGCCATCGCCGCCGTGCTCATCACGCTGCTCGAGAAATCACCGACGCTGGAGTCCCTGTTCGACTCCTTCAACTGGGGGATCGCCACGGTTCTCGGGCAGGGAAACGCCGACTTCGTGACCTCCCCGGGCGGGCGGATCGTCGGCTGGTTGCTAATCCTGTTCGGGGTCGCCATGCTCGGGATGATCACCGGCGCCCTCGTCGCGATGGTCATCGATTTCCTGCTCAAGGAGGGTCAGGGCTTGGGAGCATCCGGCCATCGGGACCACATCGTCGTGTGCGGCTGGAACAGCACCGCCCGCGATCTGATCGACGAACTTCGGGGCGACGACTACAAGCAGAAGATCGTCATCCTTGCCGACCTTGAGAAGAACCCCGCCGGCCAGGGCGTCTACTTCGTGCGTGGCGACGCAACGGACGCCGACGACCTGGAGCGGGCCGGCATCCTCGATGCGTCGGCGGCGCTCATCTTCCCGGTCGATGGCTCCGACGAAGCGGACATGCACTCGATCCTGACGATCATGGCGATCTCCTCGATCGCGCCATCGGTGCGCACCGTGGCCGAGGTGAACAATCCGCGCCACGAGCCGCACTTCCGGCGAGCCGATGTCGACGAGCTGCTCGTCACCTCGAAGCTCTCCTCGCGCCTGCTGGCACGCTCGGCGCTCTACCCGGGCCTGTCCGCGATCGTCACCGACATCGTGTCCGGCGGAGACGGCTCGGAGCTCTACCGGATCACCCTCCCCGACGAGTACATCGGCCTGTCGATCGATACGGTGGCCACCCGCTTGCGCAGCGACCACAGGGCGACGCTCCTGTCGGTCAATCGCGGCGGCCACGCGTTCGTCAATCCGCCGACCGAGTTCATCCTCGAGCCCGGCGACGATGCGATCGTCGTGGCCGAATCACTCGGCGTCCTCGCCCCGCTCAAGCTGCACGACCTGCACACCGTGCCCAGGAGCGCGGCCGCCGTTCCCAGCGCCTGACAGCTGTTCCTAGAGTGCCTTGACCGCGGCGGTCAGGGCGGCGAGGCCCTCCTTGGCGTCGGCGAAGAGCATCCCGGTCTTCGGGTTGCTGTACAGCTCGTTGTCGATGCCGGCGTAGCCGCGGCCCATCGAGCGCTTGATCACGACGATCGACTTGGCATGGTCGACATCGAGGATCGGCATCCCCGAGACCGGCGAGCCCGGCCGGCGCGCCGCCGGGTTCGTCACGTCGTTGGCGCCGATGACGAGCGCGACGTCGGCGCGGTCGAACTCGGGATTGATCTCGTCCATCTCCTTGAGCTGCGGATAGGGCACGTTCGCCTCCGCGAGGAGGACGTTCATGTGCCCGGGCATCCGGCCGGCGACGGGATGGATCGCGTATTTCACGTCAACGCCCTTCGATTCGAGCAGCTCGGCGAGCTCGCGGACGGCGTGCTGCGCCTGGGCGACGGCGAGCCCGTAGCCGGGGACGATGATCACCGACTGGGCATACGCGAGCTGGATCGCGACATCGTCGGCGCCGATCTCGCGGACGGTCCCGCCCGCACCAGCGACCGCGCCCGCGGCCTCATCCCCGCCGCCGAAGCCGCCGACCATGATGTTCAGCACGGAGCGGTTCATCGCGTCGGCCATCAGCTTGGTGAGGATCGCGCCAGACGCGCCGACCAACGCGCCCGAGATGATGAGCACCGGATTGCCGAGCACGAAGCCGGCCATCGCGGCGGCCGTGCCGGTGAACGAGTTGAGCAGGCTGATGACGACCGGCATGTCGGCCCCGCCGATCGGCAGGACCATCGTGATCCCGAAGATCAGCCCGGCCGCGACGACCAGGAACAGAAGGCCGAGCGTGGCCGTGCTGCCCAGCGCGAAGACGCCCGCCGAGCCGAGGATCAGCGCCACCGTCCCGAGGAACGCCACCAGCGCGATCGCGATCGTCACGATCTGGCCGCCGGGGACGTAGATCGGCTTGCCGGCGATCAGGCCCTGCAGCTTGCCGCCGGCGATGAGCGAGCCGGAGAACGTCACCGAGCCGATGAGCGCACCCAGGACCACGAAGATCGTCGTATCGACCGGGGCGCCGGAGTTGAGCCGGATGAAGTCGTCAATCGCGACGAGCGCCGCCGCGCCGCCGCCAACCGCGTTGAACAGCGAGACCAGCTGCGGCATCGCCGTCATCTTCACGGAGCGGGCGGTATAGAGCCCCGCGCCGCCCCCGATGACGAAGCCGATGACGATGATCCCCAGCGCGACGCCGCTCAGGCCACCGTCACGGGTGATGAGATAGACGAGCGTCGCGACGACGGCGACGGCCATCCCGGCCGCGCTCAGCCGGTTGCCGTCGCGGGCCGTGGCCGGCGAGTTCATACGATGGAGGCCCAGCACGAAGCAGGCGGCGCCCGCGAGCCAGGCGAGATAGACGATCGTGAAGATCCACTGCTGCGACATCGACGCGCTCCTCGGCTAGGCGCCAGGGGCGCTCGAGGCGCCCTCGGTCCCGGCCTTGGCGGCCGTCGGCTTCTTGCGGAACATCTGGAGCATCCGGTCGGTGACGACATAGCCGCCCACGACATTCATCGCCCCGAACACCATCGCCACGAAGGCGAGGGTGTAGCTGACCGGGTTGTCCGCCTCGGCGGCGATGATCATCGCCCCGACCAGGACGATGCCGTGGATCGAGTTGGCGCCCGACATCAGCGGCGTGTGGAGCGTCGCCGGGACCTTGCTGATGACCTCGAAGCCGACGAGGATCGCCAGCGTGAAGATGGCCAGCGAGGTGAGGAGTTCGTTGCTCACGCCTTGCCTCCAGCGGCCGCAGCGACCGGATCGAGCAGCTTCTGGACGGGCGCGGACACGATGGCGCCGTCGTGGCTGATGACGGTCGACGCCGTGACCTCGTCCTCGAAATCGAGGTTCAGGTTGCCGTCCTTGACCATCCCGAGCAGGAGTGCCGAGATGTTGCGGGCGTAGAACGCGGAGGCGCCGGCCGGCATCGAGGCCGGCAGGTTGTCGGGCGCGATGATCGTGACGCCGTTGTCGGCCTCGATCGTCTCGCCCGGTTTCGAGAGCTCCACGTTCCCGCCGAGCGCCGAGGCCGCCATGTCGAGGATGACCGAGCCCGGCTTCATCAGTCCGACGGCTTCCGCGGTGACGAGGAGCGGCGGCTTGCGTCCGGGGACCTGCGCCGTGGTGATCACGATGTCCATCCCGCCGATGACCTCGTTGAGCTCGGCCTGCTGCGAGGCACGCTCCTCGGGGGTCAGCTCGCGCGCATAGCCGCCGGCGCCGGTCGCGTCGATCGTCGTCTTGAGCTTGACGAACTGGGCGCCGAGGCTCTCGGCCTGCTCTCGTGTCTCGGGCCGGACGTCGTAGGCCTTGACCACGGCGCCCAGACGCCGGGCCGTCCCGATCGCCTGGAGGCCGGCGACGCCGATCCCCAGGATCAGGACGTTGGCCGGCTTGGCCGTCCCGGCCGCGGTCGTCAGGAGCGGGAAGTAGCGGCCATACGCGTTGGCGGCGATGAGGACGGCCTTGTAGCCGCCGACATTGGCCTGCGACGAGAGCGCGTCCATCGTCTGGGCCCGCGACAGCGTCCGCGGGATGGCATCGAGGCTGAT
>JBDTNS010000229.1:0-3822 GCA_039933675.1 Chloroflexota bacterium | reverse complement strand
CTCTACCAGGAGCAGGTCATGCGGATCGCCATCGAGGTCGGTGGTTTCTCGGCGGCGGAATCGGATGGGTTCCGGCGGGCGATGGGGACATGGCGCTCGAGCCGCGAGATGGAGAAGCTCCATCGGCAGTTCCACGACGGGTGCATGCGCCAGCCCGGAATGACCGAGGAGGTCGCCGAGGAACTCTTCCGCCAGGTCGCCGCGTTCGCCAGCTTCGGGTTTGCCAAGTCGCATGCCGCAGCCTTCGCGCGGACCGCCTACGAATCGGCCTTCCTCAAGCTGTTCTACCCGGCCCAGTTCCTGGTCGGCCTGGTCAATGCCCAGCCGATGGGCTTCTACCCGGTCGAGGTCCTCGTCAACGACACGAAGCGCCACGGCGTGGCCGTCCTGCCGGTCGACATCAACGCGTCGGTCTACAAGACGACGACCGAGTGGGTCGGCCGGCCGGGCGAGCCGCTGCCGGAGGGGGCCGGGATCACGGCACGGCCGAAGCCCATCCGCTCGCCGGTCTGCGTCATCCCGTCGGCCGAGGCGCGGGATCGCTGGACGCCGGAGGTCACCGCTGGCTGGGGCGTCCGGCTGGGCCTCGGCCTCGTCAAGGGGATCGGCGAGCAGCACGCGGCGCTCCTCGACGGGGAGCTGGCACGCGGCCCCTACCGCGACCTGGCCGAAGTGGTCGAACGAACCGGGCTCCCCGAGGAGGTCCTCGAGCGGCTCATCCGGACCGGCGGCCTGGATTCGCTGGACCGGCCGCGACGCGAGCTCCTGTGGCAGCTCCGCGAGGTGGCCGGGATGTCACGCGGCCGGGTCGACGGACGGGCTCTGCGGGGTCTCGGCCGGGCGGCCGGCAAGCGATCGGCGGCGGCCGGGCGGCCGATGGACCTGCGGCTACCGGCGACCGAGGCGCCGGCGCTTCCGCCGATCACCGAGTCGGAACGGATCGGCGATGCCTACGCGGTGATCGGACTGGATGCCCGGCGCCAGGTCGTGGCGCTCTTCCGGCCGGCGCTCGATCGGCTGGGCGCGGCGACCAACGCGTCGCTCGCCGAACGACCTTCCGGCCACGTCCGGATCGGCGGGCTCGTCGTCACCCGCCAGCACCCGATGACCGCGAAGGGAACGGTCTTCCTCGCCCTCGAGGATGAGACCGGAATGGTCAATGTCACGCTCTGGCCCGACACGTGGGCACGGCTGCGCGGCGTCGTCCGCCGCCATGCGCTCCTGCTGGTCGACGGCGATCTCCAGCGCGAGGGCGAGGTCGTGAACGTCATCGCCCATGCGATCCGGCCACTCCCCGAGGTGGCCGACGGGGCCGGTGGACCGGATCGGCCGGCCGGCGTGCGCCAGCTCGGTCATGCCGGGATGCGACGGCTCAGGTAGCCGGTGGGCGGAGAGTCGGATCGCCAGGGCCGACGCTGGCCGTCAGCCACCAGTCTTGGTGAAGTCCTGATTGGCGAAATGGTCGTGGCGCACGGGGCAAGGATCGCTGTTGAGCGGGGCGAAGTGCAGTGTGGTCCCTTGCAGACCCCACTCGTAACGGCCCACTCCCTCTGGCAGGAAGAGGCCGCACGCCTTGACGTTGAAGAAGTCGATCTCGTTTCCGTTGACCACGATCGAGCCGCTGCCGCCGCCCGTCGCGTCAGCAACCCGGAAGCCATTGGCAGTGAAGGTCACGACCGCACCACTGTTCGCAGTACTGATCACGCGAGTCCACGTGCCAATCAGCTCCGCAGGTGCGGGGCCGCCCGACGGACGCGAAGCGGCCGTAGCTTTGGCGGTCGTCCTGGCGGTCGCCGCTAGGGTCGCTGTGGCGGTCGCCGTAAGGGTCGCCCTCGCGCTTGGGGATGGGCTCGTCGCGCCGCCACAAGCTGCCAGCCCCCACGAGAAAAGGAAAGGCAAAAGGCAGGCGACGATGCGGACAGGCAATCCGATGGTCATGGGGCCCTTCCTGAGGTACTGACTCGGCAACTGCATCCGCGGCGCCCAAGTGCGTCTTATGCGACTATAATCTCATCATGAGTAGTCAAATCTCATATGTCAAGGGCGGAAGGATGCGCCAGAAGGCGCGGACCGAGGCGGCACTCATGGACGCTGCCCGTCACCTCATGTCGCAGGGCGTAACGCCAACCGTGGAGGACGCCGCCACCCACGCGGGGGTGTCACGGGCGACCGCGTACCGCTACTTCCCCGACCAACGTGCGCTCCTCGTCGCGGCGTACCCCATCATCGAGACGCCCAGCCTCCTGCCGGAAAACGCACCGGCCGATGTCTTCGAGAGAGTTCGCCTGGTTGCCCGTGGCATTCTCGACTCGATCATTGCAAACGAGGTTGCCCTTCGGGCTCAGCTTCGACTTTCGCTGGAGGTATCCGCCACGCGCGTCGAACTGCCCCTGCGCAAAGGCAGGCGAATCAAGTGGTTCGAGGATGCTCTCGCGCCGTTGCGCACCGAGCTCCGACCGCGGTCGTTCCGTCGCTTGACGCTCGGGCTGGCTGCCGTCGTCTCGCTCGAGGTCCTGATCTGGCTCATTGACCTCGCCGGGCTGTCACGCAAAGCCGCCGTCGAACAGATCCTCTGGACCGCCGAACAGATCGTGCGCTCCGCGAAGACATCAGCCTGACACGCGAGCTCGCGCGACGGATCAGCGCTTGACGCCCGCCTTCTGCGAGCTGCCGCCGCCACGCGTCCGGCCGTCACCGGGGCGCTGCTTGGGAGACTGGGACGCTCGACGCGCGGTCCGGTTCGGGCTCGACAGCTTGAGGAAGCGGCGATACCAGGCCGCCCCGGACGCGAAGAACGCACCCATGATCGGGGAATAGATGAACGCGGAGACCGCGGAACCCGCCTGGTTCAGATTGAACTGCTCGGCGAACCCGGCCGGCAGCTTGCCCGCGTAGCCGAGCGCGACATAACAGACTGCTGAGACGAGCCCGATCACGATCCCGACGAGCCAGCTCGCGCGTGGCGCCAGGAAGCCACCCACGAACACGCCACCGATTGCCGGGAAGACGACGAAGTAAGTGAACAGCAGGCCCGTCACCAGGTCGGTCGCACCGGTCACCGCGGTTGCGAGAGTGCTCACGATCGTGATCAGGATTGGCAGCCACAGCGCGTGCGAATGCCTGGCGATCCAGGGGAGCGCCGCGAGGTCCGGGCGAACGTGGAGCGGCCGGATCGACAGCTTGAACGCGTCGACGAACCCGACACGGGCGGGGGCCGTGGTCGCGGCCTGTCTGGGGGCCGACGTCGTCGAGCGCCCCGTGCTCGGTGCAGGCTCCTCGCCGGCGTCGCCCTCGATCGCCGGATCCGATGCGGTGGCGGCTCGGTAGCGGCGACGCGCCGCGGCGCGCTCGGTCCTCTTGGCGCGGGCCACGGTCCCTCCTGTGTTGGGCGGCGAATGGTGGCGGCCATCGTAGTCCAACGCCGATGAGCCCGGGATAAGCCCGGATGAAGGCCCGGCTGCTACAACGTGATCGTCGCCGCCGCTTGTCCTTCCCGCCGGGAGGTCTCCGATGGATCGTGCCCGGCGCGCGGCGAGCACCGCGCTCATTCTGATCATGGTGGTTGGCGCCTCGGCCGGCTTTGGCGGGGCTCTGGTCCTCGCCGGCGCCGTTACCTGGCCACCGTCGACGCTCGTCGTCTCGGAGGTCCAGACCGGCGGCACGTCCGCGTCGGACGAGTTCGTCGAGCTCGCGAACCAGGGCGCTGCGCCGGTCGATCTGGCCGGTCTCGAGGTCGTTTACGCCACGTCGTCGGGGACGACGGTGACGCGCAAAGCCACGTGGGCGAGCTCGATCCTCCTCGAGCCCGGGCGGCGGATCCTC
>JBDTNS010000228.1:0-3853 GCA_039933675.1 Chloroflexota bacterium | reverse complement strand
TGAAAGTGCCGGGCCGCGCCTGGCTCCAGTACGAAGTCAGGCCCGACGGTACCGGTAGCATGCTCATCCAGACGGCGTTCTTTGAACCAAAGGGCATCCCAGGTCTGTTCTACTGGTACCTCCTCTATCCAATCCACGCGCTCATCTTCCGTGGCATGGCCCGAGTGCTGGCTACGCGCGCACAGGCATCCCGCTGAGGCGACCGAGATGGCTCGGATCGCCGCGGTTGGCCGGGTGAGACGGATGACCGGAGGCCGCGACGCGGATCGGCCGCGCCTGCCTCAACTGGTGGACGGTCGACGCTGGAGGCCCGACATGTGCATGCCTCAGCCGGGGAGCAACCTTGCCCGGTCGCGGTGGACCCAGACCCAGAGGGCGACCAGGAAGCGGGCGACCAGGGTGACGCCGTAGCTGGCGCACCAGAGGCAGACCGCGCCGATCACGAAGAGTTCGAGATAGGTGAAATAGACCTCGAACACGACCCCGCCGAGCGACAACCCGTAGTGGGCGGCGAGGAGCCGCGGATCGTCCGTCCGCCACCAGGCCAGGGCCAGCACGAGCAGCGTCAGCGACAAGGCCACCCCGAACACGGCCACCGGGATGCCGCCGACCTTCGAATACTCGGACAGCGCGACTTGCTCGCAGCCCCTGAGGGGACCGCAGTACGGAAGCGCCCCTCGGAGCTCGACGACGCTCAGGTAGGCGGCGATCAGAAGGCCGGCCACGTCCAGCCCGGCGAGTACCAGGCCCGGATGTGTCCGTCGCAGGCGCGCGACAACCCTCATTTCGCGGCGGCCGCGATGACGGCCGAGAGGTCAGCGTAGGTCCCGACTCCCTTGTACGCCTGACCATTGATCACGAGCGTCGGAGTCGAGCTGACTCCAGCGGTTCGACTCGCCGCGATCGAGGCGTCGAGATCGGCAGCCGCAGCCGGCGAGTCCATGTCCGCGGCGAAGCGGGCGGTGTCGAAGCCGAGGTTGCCGGCCATCGCCAGGAGCGCCGCGCGGTTGAAGGTGCCGGCGTTTTCGCGCGGACCCTGGTTGGCGTACAGGGTCATCCACATGTCCCAGAAGCGATTCTGCTGAGCCGCCGCATAGGCGGCATGACCGGCGTCGACCGACTCCTTGCCGAGAAAGGCCATGTCGTGGAAGACGATCCGGGCCGCGCCATCCGTCACCTCATGCGAGAGAAGAAACGGGAAGGTCGACTCGCTCCACTGCCGACACGCCGGACACTGGAAGTCCTCGTAGAGATCGATCGTGACCTTCGCGTCGGGCCGCCCGAGGACCATCCCGGAGAAGGCGAGGCCGGCCGGCAGCCGCACGGTGGTGGCCGGATTGGTTTTGATTGCCGTGGATCCGACCCCGCCGCCGAGCGCGATGGCAATCGCGATGACCGCTGCCCCTACCGCGAGCGCGACGGCTGAGATCGCGCCGAGGCCAAATCGGCGTTCGCGCGGCGACGCCTTGGGCCGAGTACGCTCGCCTGCGCGCTCCGCGATCCGTCGCTCTCGGCGCCTGAGTGGGCGTTGGACGCGGTCGGTCATCTGAGAGCTCCAGAAGGGCTGGTGTCGACAATGGCAGGCGTCGTCTCGACCGTCCCACCAAGGGCCTCGGCGACGATTCGAACAACATGTCTGGCGGTCGCCCGTGCGGTGATCCGCATCAATGCCTGGTCAAGGATCGAGCCGACCGCGCCGAACGGCGGGGCATACCAGCCCTCGACGTTGATCCTGTCGAAGCAGACGGTGATCTTGCCGACGAAGATCGGGAACAGCGGAACCATCGTGGCGGATCGCCATTCGACGGGGATCTCCCAGCCTGAACCCGCCTCGACAGGATCGCCAGCGGCAAGAACCATTGACTTGCGAAACGAGATCGGGGCATTGGCGCCCGCGTTGAGAACGAGGTCGCAGGCGAATTGACGCATGCCACGTTCGTTGGCCGCCAGTTCTGCGCCGAGCCAGTCCGGCGCTCGGACGGCGGCCGGAATCCGCTGGGGATCCAACGTCGCGCGTATTTCGACGAACAGACGGACGCTGTTCTGTTGAAGGGTCATGTCGGTCCTGCGTCGGTGCTGTGGGCAAATGTCGCGCCGCCGCCGACGCCAAAGCCGTACGAGGACAATGGACGAGACTGATTCGTCCGACTCCGGCCGTTCGGCATGAAATCGAGGGCCGAGTGGACCTAAGCCCGGCACGAGCTCATGGCCGAACCGGACGAAGTCCGGCGGCCGGCTGGACCGACCGCCGGACGCTCGACTACGGGCGGATGGCGACCTTCAGGACGCCGTCGCGGCGGTTCGTGAAGAGGTCGTACGCCTCGACGATGTCCGCCAGCGCGAAGCGGTGGGTGATGAGCGGTAGGGGATCGAAGCGCCCTGACTGCACCATGGCCATCAGGCGGCGCATCCGCTCCTTGCCGCCGGGGCACAGCGTCGTGACGATCCGGTGATCGCCAAGGCCCGCGGCAAACGCGTCGTACGGCATCTGGAGCTTGCCGGAGTAGACGCCGAGGCTCGAGAGGGTGCCGCCCGGACGAAGACAGCGGAGGGCGTTCTCGAACGTCCCCTGGGTACCCAGCGCCTCGATCGTCACGTCGGCGCCACCGCCGGTGAGGCGTTTGACCTCGTCGATGACGTCGACCTTGGTGAAGTCGAGAGCGATATCGGCGCCCATCTTGAGCGAGGTCGCGAGACGGACCGGATCGCTGTCGACACCGATCACGAGGGCGGCGCCCATCAGCTTCGCGCCGGCGGTGGCGCACAGCCCGATCGGGCCTTGGGCGAAGACGACGACGGCGTCGCCGATCGTGACGCCACCGGACTCGGCCCCGGAAAAGCCGGTCGATGCGATGTCTGACAGCAGGACGACTTGCTCGTCGGTCACGTCGTCCGGGATCAATGCCAGATTGGCCTGGGCGGACGGGACGAGGAGGTACTCGGCCTGGGCGCCATTGATCGTATTGCCGAAGCGCCAGCCACCGAGGGCTTCATATCCGCCACCGTGGCCGCACTGGCTCTTGTGGCCACTGAGGCACGCGGCGCACTGGCCGCACGGCGTGATCGCGCCGACGAGGACGCGCTGCCCGACCTGGTAGCCGGTGACGCCGGCGCCGAGCTCTTCGATGACGCCGACCGGTTCATGACCGATGACGAGGCCGGGGCGAACGGGATACTCGCCCTTGACGATGTGGATGTCGGTCCCGCAGATCGTTGTGGTCGTCACCCGGATGACGGCTTCGCCTGGTCCGGCGATGGGTCGCGGGACATCATCGACGCGGATATCGCCGGGGCCGTGGAAGACGGTCGCGCGCATCGTACGGGCCGGTGCAGAGCTGGGCGGCTGGATCGGAGTGGCGATTGCCATGACGGCGCTCCTTCGGTTGGACCGGATTTCTTTATCTCACTCGATTATCCGGCGGCGACGCCCCGTTCAGCAGAGCCGGACGCACCAACGTAGCGGACCAAAGGTCCCGACATCGGCCGACGAGTCGGCCGGCGGACACGGGAAGGAACGATCCGGCAGAGGCCGCATCCGCCGCGGCGCCCGGTGCACAATAGGGTGTGCGTATCGTGACCGCGGCCGAGGCCGTCGCCGGCATCGAAAGCGGCCACCAGGTCTATGTCCAGTGTGCCGCCGCGGCGCCCTCCGTCCTCCTCGACGCGCTGGTTGCCCGCGCCGCGGAGCTCCGGGATGTCGGCATGATCCACCTCCATATCGAGGGGCCCGGCCCGCATCTGGCACCCGAGATGGCGCCCCACTTCCGCCATCGCGCCCTCTTCGTCGGACCGAACGCTCGAGCCGCCGTCAACGACGGACGAGCCGACTACGTCCCCGTCTTCCTGTCCGATG
>JBDTNS010000227.1:0-3862 GCA_039933675.1 Chloroflexota bacterium | reverse complement strand
TTGACGCTGCCCACGTGACGGAACACTGCAATCACGATGGCGAGCCCCAACGCACCGATCGCGCAACTCACCCAGATCACCGGCTTCCGGCCGATTCGATCCGAGAGGCGGGCCGCGGGGACGACCGAGAGTACCGCCCCGATGGCGACAAGCCCGACCATCGGGATGACCTGGAAACCCGCGTCATGTTCATCGAGGCCCATCGTGCGCGACAGGTAGAAGATCGCGAGATTGGTCAACACCGCGCCGGCCATCAGGATGGCGAGGCGCGAGGCGACGAGCCACAGGAAGCTCCGCTCCCGGAGGATGTCCGTTGCCCACGCCTCGGCCGCGATCGAGCGCCACGAACGTCCCCCGCGCGACTTCGCGGTCTTGCCTTCCCGGACCCGGATGACGACCGAGAGCATCGTCACCACTTCCAGGATCCCCAGCGCGATCAGACCGAGCTCGTATCGGTGTTCCGCGACGGCGAGGGCGCCGATGACGAAGCCGGCGACATTACCGAGCACCTGCATGAGGCCGACGAGCGCGCTGGCGGTGCCGACCTGCGGGGCCGGGATGAGATCGGGGACGTAGCCCTGAAACGGGCCCTGGGCGAGATTCGAGCTGAACTGGAGAAGGGCGATGAACGCGGCGATCGCGATCAGCGAATTGCTCGCGGCGATCCCGATGAGGAAGACCAGGTCGAGGAGGGAGCCGATCAGGATATAGGGCTTGCGGCGGCCCCAGCGCGAGATGGTGTAGTCGGATATGGAACCGATTGTCGGCTGCACGATCACCGCGATGAACGCGCCGCTGATCGAGATGAGGAAGAGCGCCCGTCCCGCGCCGGCCTTGTCGGTGAGACCGGCGAACTCAAGGCGTCCCTGCAGGATGAAACTCAACCCGGCGAAGATCGACGACAGCCCGAGCCAGTACAGAGAGATGCGGACGAGCTCCCGGTTCGGGAGCCGAACGGTCGGGCGCCCGCTCGCGTCATCAGGCGCAGGCAGCGCTGCGGAGACCTCGGTCATCCCATGTGCTCCTTCGTGGCGGGTGGTCGCCGGATTGACGCCGCACCATGCCGACTCGTTACATCCGACTCGTCGCCGGATCCCCCAGCGGCATCCTGCGCCGTGGCTATCGCCGCTCCATCACGATCGAGACCGACCGTCGTGCGGGGCCGGACGAACCGGCGGTCCGTGGCGCCAGGTGCGACGAGGCGGAAGAGCGAGCGATCAAGCGAGTAGATCCCGGTCGAGACGAGACCGATCCGCCCGAGACGGAAGGCGAACACCGGGTTCTCCTCGTTACCTGCGTAGTGATGCGGCGTCCCGTCGGCGGCGAGGAGCGCGAGGTTCGCCTGGCCACCGAACCGATCGTGCATCGCGGCGAGGAGATGCGCCACCGGCTCGCCCGGTTGCCATGCATCCTCGAGCCAGCGCGCGCCGACCTCCGTGTCGGCTCGGCCGTGGATCCGGCCCTCGGCCCGGAGCCGCCCGCGGAGGGCCTTGTAGTCGCGCAGATCCCCGTTGTGGCTGAAGGCGTAGCGGCCGGCCGGGTCGTCGAACGGCTGCGTGTCCGCGAGGGTCATCGTCGAGAACTTCGATGGCCGCCGGAGGTGGACAAGGGCGGCGGTCGTCTCGATGGCGCCCAGCCGTTCGCGCGCCGGGTCGTCCCCGAAGGCCCGGATATCGCGGTACGAGCACAGCCGTCCGTCGGCGGCGACCCAGGCCGCGCCCCAGCCGAAGCCGGCCATCCCGAAATGCTCGAGCCGCTCGGTGAACGGCCACAGTTCGTCGAGCCGAAAGGGCTCCGCGGCGCGGGCGATGTAGTGCTCACACATCGGGCGCGATGATACGCGGCCGGGTCAGACGGGCTTCATCCGGGCGTCATCGAGGCTTCCCACGAGCTTGACCTGGCACGTCGGGCACCAGTACGTCTTGCGCGGGAGGTCGCGGCCCTGCTGGATGCTGGTGATCCGTGTCCCGCAGCGGCGGCAGGGGCGTCCCGTTCGCCGGTAAGCATGGCGGGTCCCAGTCGCGGCCACAGATGCGGCCCCCCCGATCCCGGCAATGACGCGGATCGGTCCGCCGGTCGCGGTGGCGTTGACGAGCATGATCCTCCGCGCGGTTTCGACCAGCCGCCGCAGCGTCTCGTCGTCGACGGCCGCGACCGTGGCGAACGGCGAGACTCGCTCGAGCCACAGGACCTCGTTCTTGTAGATGTTGCCGATGCCCGCCAGCGCGTGCTGGTCGAGCAGCGCCTCCGCGATCGACATCTCGGCCCGCGTCGGATCGCGCAGCCGCGCGACCGCGATGGCGGGATCGAAGTCGGGTGCGAGGATATCCGGCCCGAGACGCCCGAGCGCCGGATGGTGCGCCTCCGTGCGCTGCTCGAGGAGCTCGACGACCGGGGCATCGAAACAGACCGCGACCGAGCCCGGAACCTCGATGACGAGACGCGCCCGGCCCGGCGGACGGCGCCAGCGCTCGCCGGGCCGGTAGCGGTGCCACGAGCCGTTCATGCGCAGGTGGGTCCGCAGCTCGAGGCCGTTGTCGAAGCGGATCAGGAGGTTCTTGCCGAGCGCCTCGACGGCGGTGATCTCGGTCCCGACGATGCGCTGCACCTGCGGGACCGGACCCGGACCGCCGGTCCGTGCCGCGCTGACCGTCCGGCCGATCAGGTGGGGCCGCAAACCGGCGGCCGTCCTGAAGAGCGTGTCGCCCTCGGGCACCTCAGCCGCCGCGGTGCTGCGCCAGGACGAGACCGCGGTAGCCCGCGACGAAGTCGGCGTCGAGCAGGACCGGCCGAAACGGCGACGCAGCGACCGGCTCGCCGTCGACCTTGCGAATGACGAGCTCCCGGACTCGGCCGTCATCGACGAGCGCCCGCAGGCCGCGCGCCGCGACGACCGCGACCGCCGGGTCATCGGCCGCGGGGAGCGTCTGGAGGGTCGTCCCGCCGCGCTCCAGATAGAGCGTCGCGATCCCGTCGACGAGCACGACGTAGGCCCCGGCCGCGCGCTGGAGCGGTCGCCGATCCGTTTCGCCACGACGCGGCCATGCGAGCGCGCCACCGTACGGGTTCGCCGGGTCGGCGGCGGCCAGGAGGTGGACCGCACCTGCCGCGGCCGGGTCCGCCCCGTCGCGGACCGCGCGCAGGCGGTCGAGCGCACCGGCGAGCGCGAACTGCGCCGCCCCGAGGCCGTCGACGAAGTAGCCGCGCCGGATCCGCCCCGCGTCCTCCATCGAGCGCAGCACGGGATAGACCGCAGCGAAGCCGCCGTCGATCCCTTCCGTGGCGACCGCCTCGCGGGTGAGGACGCCGTGACGTTCGAGGAGGGCGAGGCTCTGGGCATGGAATCGTTCGGTCGGTTTGGCCGGGTTCGCCTCGGGACGCACGAGCGACCAACGCCCGGCGGCCTCCGGCGGTCCGAGCGCGGTCAAACGCCCAGGGCGGCCAGCGGTTCGACGCCCGCCGCTCCCCGCCCGCTTCCAGCGCAGCGCGCGAAGCGGGGCGAACGTATCGTTTGTGACCTCGCCGGCCCACACGAGATCCCACAGCGCGTCGAGCACTTCGCGGTCCGAGTTGCCCCGCGCGACCGCAAAGAGCTCCCGGTAGAACGAGGCACCCCGTGCGGCCAGGTGCTCACGGAGCGCAACGTGGCGCGGCTCGCCCGGCGACACGACGCCATCGGGCGTCCCGGTCGGCAGCAGGATCTCTCGGCCCGGGCGGACGAGCGCGATCCGCCCGTCATCGCGTCCGAGGCTCCCCCGCCCCACCCAGGCGACCTCGCCGAGCGCCCCGAGCTCGTCGAGGAGGCGCGGCTGGTAGCCGGGGATCCGGGCGGGCAGGACGTCGCGCTCGAGGACCGAGGCCG
>JBDTNS010000226.1:0-3876 GCA_039933675.1 Chloroflexota bacterium | reverse complement strand
ATCCCGCCATCGGTCCCGGCGGTAGAGCTCGCCGAGGGTGGCGTCATTCGGTTCGGCGAGATCCGGCTGCGCGTTCTCCACACGCCGGGTCACACCGAGGGATCGGTCTGCCTCCTTGCCGAGGACGAGAACCTGCTGTTCAGTGGCGACACGCTCTTCGCCGGAGCGTGGGGCCGCGTCGACCTTCCGGGCGGCGACCCCGACGCGATGGTCGCGTCGCTTGCCCGGCTCACCGGCCTCGGGGACGGGATCGGGGTCCTGCCCGGGCACGGGGGCACGACCACGATCGGCCGGGAGCGTGCCTGGATGGAGATCGTCCGCGACGGTCGCCGCCTCTTCGCCTGAGTCGCGGATCAGACGCGCGTCAGTCGCCGATCAGTCGAACAGCGCGCGGCTGTAGGCGGCGGCTCGGCTCCGGAGCATGAACCCGAGACCCTCGTAGAGTCCGAGTGCGCCGTTCGGGTTCTCCGAATCGACGCCGAGCATCCCTTCCTCGATGCCCGCCTTGCGCAACTTGACCAGCGAGGCCGCCGTGATCGCCCGGGCGAGTCCGCGCCGGCGCCACGGCCGCCGCACGCTGATGTGCTCGAGCCAGCCGCGCCGGACGCCGAGACGCTCGTTCTCCTCGGGCCAGATCCAGGTCTGCACAACACCGGCCACCTGGTCGCCGTCCCAGGCCACGACCCACAGGCCGGTGTCCAGCTCGGCGCGGGCGAACGTCGTGACGAAGTCACTCTCGACGAACTCGCGGTGACCCCAGTGGTCGCGAAATGCCTCGTTCTCCGCCTCGAGGATCATTCGGTGGTGGGATTCTTTGACCGGGCGGATCTCCAGGCCTTCGGGAAGCGGAGCGTCGGGAACGTTCTCGAGCCCGGTCCGGCGCATCAGGAAGAAATGGCGGACCCGCTCGAGCCTGTTCGCCGCGAGGAGCGCGCGGTGCCCGACCTCGCTTTCCTCCGCGAAATCGGCGACGTTGACGCGGGTCATCGGGTCCTCTCGCGAGGCACGGACTCGGGCGCGCTCGATGTTCCAGGCGATCAACGCTGACCCAAGTCCGCGGCGCCGGTAGCCGGGATCGACCGCGCCCCAGACCTGGTAGGTCGGTACATCCTCGCGGACCACCCGCTCGACGCCGCCTGCGGCGACGACGCGCCCATCGACCTCCGCGAAGACGACGTCGTCGACCGGGTCTGTGCCCTCAGCTGCATCCATCTCGACCTGGAGCATCTGGGCCGTCGGCAGGTAGGGGATATCGTCGAACTGGTTCGCCGCGATCGTCACCTCGGCGAGACGCTCGTAGTCGGTGGCATCACTGAAGTACCGCGTCCGGAGGCCTGGGATCGCGGGCGCCCCGGCGATCTCCAGCCATCGTGATCGGCGCGTCGATGAGGTCGTCACGTGTCACCTCCGTACTTGCGCTGCATGTGCTCCTCGACCGACTTATGGATGATCTTCCACGTGCGTCGGTGTTCCGCGCGGGCTCGCGGATCGCCATCGCGGGCGGCGCGCGCGAGCTCTCGCTCGAGCTTCTGGTTACTCGCCAGGCGCTCCGGCGTGAGCGAGCCGTCGGCGAGCGCGGCGCGGATCGCGCAGCCGGGCTCGGTGTCGTGGCTGCAGTCGCTGAAGCGGCAGGCCGCCGCGATGTCCGCCACGTCGTCGAACGCCTCGTCGACGCCATCCTCGGCGCCAAGGACCTCCAGCGCGCGGATCCCCGGCGTGTCGACGAGAAGGGCGCCGCCTGGCAGCTCAAAGAGCTCGCGATGCGTCGTCGTATGACGCCCGCGCGAGTCGGACCCGCGCACGGCGGCCGTCGCCTGGCGGTCGTCGCCGAGCAGCGCGTTGACGAGCGTCGATTTGCCGACACCGGATGAACCGAGGATCGCGGCCGTCATCCCGGCGCGCAGGTGCCCGCGCAGCTCGTCGAGCCCCTGACCGGTCCACGCAGACACCGCGACCGTCGCGACCGCCGGGGCGATTGCGTGGACCGCCCCGAGCTGGCCGTCGACGTCGTGGGCGAGATCGGCCTTGTTGAGGACGACGACCGGCGTGATAGTGCTCGACGCGGCGATCGCGAGGTAGCGCTCGATCCGGCGCAGGTTGAAGTCGTTGTCGAGGCCGGCAACGAGCAGGGCGACGTCGACGTTCGAGGCCATGATCTGCTCGTCCTCCAGGCGGGCACCTCGCCGGCTCCCGTCGGCGGCGACCCGTTTGAAGACGCTGCGTCGCGGTAGGATGGCGCTCACGACGTCGTCGCCGTCGAGGACGATCCAGTCACCGACCGCAGGGAAGTCCGAGTGGGCGAGCGCGGCGAACCGGAACGCCCCCGAAACCGAGGCCGTCCGATCGCCCGTCCCGTCGCGCACGATCGAGGTATCGCGATGGACCGCGACGACCCGGGCGGGCCGGAGCCCTTGCGCCTCGAATGGCGCGAAGGCCGCCGCCCAGCCGGCGTCCCAGCCGAGGGCGTCGAGCGTCGCCGGCTCCACGGTCATCTCAGCCGACCCGCTTCAGCTTGCCGGTCCGCTTGGCATACCGCTCGGCGCGGCCGAACGCCCACAAGCCGAACGGGATCAGGACCGCGCCCATGACCGCGAGCGGCCAGACATCGCCGAGGAGGTCGGTCACCGGCGCCCCACGCAGGAGCCCGGCCCGGACGCCATCGAGGACATAGGTCGCTGGCGAGAGGTGCGAGAGGACGCGCATCCACGGCGGCAGGACGTCGACCGAGTAGTAGACCCCGCTGACGAGCAGGAGGACCGACTGCAGCACGAACGTCATCTGCGCCCCGCGCTCGACATAGAGGAGCGGCAGGATCGCCGCGATCATCCCGATCCCGACGAAGCTGAACGAGCCGAGCAGCATGAACGAGATTGCCGTGACCGGGTTGGCCAACGACAGGTTGAGCTGCGGGAAGAAGAGGACGAGCGCGACGAAGATGACCGTCGTGTGGATGAGGCCGTAGAGCATCGCGTAGACGACCGAGCCGAGCAGCTGCGACGAGCGCCGGATCGGCGCCATCATCGTGTACTCGAGGGTTCCTTCCCAGCGTTCGACGGTGATCGTCTCGGCGATCCAGGAGAAGACGACCGACAGGTAGTTCCAGAAGATCGCCCCGACCATCAGGGTCAGGAGCAGCTTCTCATTGCCCTGGTCTGCGCCGATGAGCGAGATCGACAGCGCGCCCGCTACCGAATAGACCAGGAAGGCGACTTCCCAGCCCCAGTAGCGGCGAGTCAGGTTGAAGTTGCGCTCGATGAAGGCGTACGACGCCCTCAGTTCATGGCCTGCGATGGTCACGGGAATGGTCTCCAGGTGGGGGAGTCGGTCCGGCCCATCAGCGGGACCGGACCGACCTCATTGAGGGTTCCGCCGCCAACCGGGCGCCGATCGCGATGAATCGGTAGCCGATGGCCTGGCGGATGGATGGGTTCTGCTCGTCACGAGCGCGCCGGATCGCAGCGGACGCGATCTCGCGTTCGATGCGTTCCTGGGCGAGCTGCGCACTGAGCTCGATGGCTTGGAACATGGTTGTCACCTCCTTTCATCCGTTCTCGGCGTCGCTCTCGTCTTCGACGTCGTCGTCGAGCGAGCGGCCGGTGTATTGCATGAAGACGTCTTCGAGGGTCGTTTCGCGATCTGCTTTTCCGGCAACGAGGGCCCGCAGGCCGTTCGGGCTGTCCTCCGCGACGACCTTGCCGTCGTTCAGGATCGTGATCCGGCCGCACAGTCGTTCTGCCTCGGCCAGGTCGTGTGTCGTGAGGACGATGGTTGCGTCGTGGGTCTCACGGAGCTCTTCGATGAATGACTGGACGTCGAGCTTCGAACGCGGATCGAGTCCGGTCGTCGGCTCGTCGAGGAGCAGCAGGGTCGGGCTCG
>JBDTNS010000225.1:0-3881 GCA_039933675.1 Chloroflexota bacterium | reverse complement strand
GGACGACCGACAAGGATGGGATCATCGCCTGCCTCCTGGCCGCCGAGATGACCGCCCGTTCGGGCCGCGACCCGGGCGTCGCGTACGACCAGCTGACCGACCGCTTCGGCACGCCGGCCTATCGCCGGATCGATGCCGCCGCCACGCCGGCGCAGAAGGCGATCCTCGCGAAGCTCTCGCCTGAGCAGGTCACCGCCACGGAGCTCGCCGGCGAACCGATCAGCGCGATCCTGACGACGGCGCCCGGCAACGGGGCGGCGATCGGCGGCGTAAAGGTCATCACCGAAAGCGGCTGGTTCGCGGCGCGACCATCGGGCACGGAGAACGTCTACAAGATCTACGCGGAGAGCTTCCGCGGTGAGGACCACCTCGACCGGATCATCGAGGAGGCCCAGGCCGTGGTCGGGAGGGCACTGGCATGACCGAACACGAACACGACGCCGGCTACGCCGCCACGCTCGAGGCCGACCGGGCACGCAAGGACGCCTGGTTCAAACGCTCCCCCTCGAGCCCGATCCCGCACGAGGCCCGCCACACGTTCGCCGGACTCCCCTATTTCCCGCCCGATCCCGCGCTCCGCTTCGAGGGCCTGACGCTCGAGCCGTACGCCGGCACGGAACCGTCCACGTTCCAGATCCCGACCTCCGACGGGCAGCTCCGCCCGGCTCATCGGGCTGGCACGTTCACCTTCGAGCTCGACGGGGCGCCCCGTCGCCTCACTGCGTACGTCCTAGACGGCGGCCAGGACGACTCGCTCTTCGTGCCGTTCCTCGACGCGACGAGCGGGCACGAGACCTACGGCGCGGGCCGCTATCTCGACCTCGACGCGGACGCCGACGGTACATACGTCCTCGATCTGAACCTGGCGTACCACCCCTACTGCGTCTACGCCGAGACCTATTCCTGCCCGCTCACGCCGGCCGAGAACCGCCTCCCGGTCCGGATCGAAGCCGGCGAACGACTCGCCGAGGCGACGTCCTGAACACGTCATCGCGCTCGTCTTCGCGCTCGGGGATCGGTCGGCACCGCTCGACGTCCGGCCCGTCCTGATCGGGCTGGTGGCCTGGATCGTGTCGCCGATCGACCTGATCCCGGAGTTCATCCCGGTCCTCGGGCCGCTCGACGACATCGTCGTGGCGGTCGTCGCGCTGCGCTTCGTACGGCGCCGGATCGGGGTCGAGGACCTGCGCCGACGGTGGTCCGGAACGGACGCCGGGTTCGAGCTCCTGCTCCGAGTTGTCGGGTCGAATTGACGGCGGCGCGCAAAACCTCGTGCTAAGGTGACCTATCGCCACCTCTTGCGGCGATGCTCCGCGTGGTCACCCTTTCTCGAACGGGCCGTGCGTCTGCGATCCCTTGTTCGGAGAATTGTGGAGGTCACTGTGGCCACCGGAACCATCAAGAAGGTCGTCGCCGATCGCGGCTTCGGCTTCATCGCCGCCGAGGATGAGAAGGAATACTTCTTCCATCGCGGCGGGCTGGACTCGTCCCTCGACTTCGACCGCCTTCAGGGCGGCGAAAAGGTCGAGTTCGACGTCGAGCAGAGCCCCAAGGGTCCTCGCGCCGCGCACGTGCGCGCCGCCTGACCGACCCGTCTCAGGCTATCCGGGGTTCCGCCTCGGATAGCCGGGACGCACCGCGCGCCAGGACGCGCGGCCCTCGTGCCGCGAGGATCGTGATCGAGCGCGACTCCACCAGGCACGCCGGCACCTCGACCGCCTCGGCGTCCGCGAACGTACCCGGCAGGTCGTGCGGAGCATCCCGGCTCGTGTCGACGATCCTTCGCCAGCCACCGAACCCAGCCTCGGGTACCGGCAGCGCGAAGTCCAGCGGGTCCCAGTACGCATTGAAGATGACGTGCAGCGCGCCCGACGCGGCGCGGATCGTCAAGGCAACGGACCGCGAACGTGCCTCGGGATCGTCCGCGCCGACCAGCGGATCCTTCCACTCGAGCCTCGCCTTCGCGAGGAGGTCGAGGACGTTCGTCTCGTCCGGAACGTCGAGCAGGTTCGCCAGGCGTCCGCGCAATCGGATGAGCATCCGGGTGAACCGCAGGATTTCGCCGTTCCGCTCGACCGCGGTCCAGTCGAACCAGCTCGTCGGGTTGTCCTGGCAGTAGGCGTTGTTGTTGCCGCCCTGGCTGCGCCGGACCTCGTCGCCCATGAGCAGCATCGGGACGCCGAGCGAGAGCATATCGACGACCAGGAAGTTCTTGATCTGGCGGCGCCGGACGCGATCGATCGCCGGATCGTCGGTCGGTCCCTCGACCCCGCAGTTCCAGCTGACGTTGTAGTCGCTGCCGTCACGGTTGCCTTCGCCGTTCGCGTCGTTGTGCTTTGTTTCGTAGGAAACAAGGTCCTGCAACGTGAACCCGTCGTGACAGGTGACGAAGTTGATGCTCGCCTGGGCATTGCGATGCTTGTGTGCGTAGAGGTCGGGGCTCCCCAGGAAGCGCTGCGTGAGGCGATCGACCATCCCGGGCTCGGCCCGCAGGAACGAGCGCATGTCGTCTCGGAAGCGGCCGTTCCATTCGAGCCACCGATCGCCGACGAACGAGCCCACCTGGTAGAGGCCGCCGGCGTCCCATGCCTCTGCGATCAGCTTCGTCCCGGCGAGGACCGGGTCAGTCTCGATCTCCCACAGGATCGGAGGCTCGGCCATCGGCTTGCCGTCCCCGTCCCGCGACAGCACCGAAGCGAGGTCGAACCGGAAGCCGTCGACGTGCATCTCCTCGACCCAGTAGCGGAGGCTGTCGAGGATCAGCCGGCGGACAATCGGGCCGTTGCCCTTGAGCGAGTTGCCGGTCCCGCTGAAGTCCTCGTATGTCGCGCGGTCGGCTGCGTCGAGCAGGTAGTAGTCGGCGTTCGCGAAGCCCCGAAAGCAGATCGTGGGGCCGTTCGCCCCGCCTTCGGCGGTGTGGTTGTAGACGACGTCGAGGATGACCTCGAGACCGGCCCGATGGAGCGCCTTGACCAGATCGCGGAACTCGTCGATCGCCGCGGTCGGACCGGGACGGCTCGCGTAGGCAGGATGCGGCGCGAAGAACGAGACCGGCTGGTAGCCCCAGTAGTTGCGCACGCCGGCCGGTGCCGCCAACGGGTCGAACGCGAAGATCGGAAGCAGCTCGACGGCCGTGATCCCGAGATCGACGAGGTACGGGATCTTCTCGATGAAGCCCGCGTAGGTCCCGCGCAGCACCGGCGCGAGACCCGAGCTGGGATCGGCGGTCAGCCCCGCGAGGTGTGCCTCGTAGACAACCGTTTCGCGCCAGCGACGCCCGATCGGCTGATCGCCCTCCCAGTCGTAGTCCCTCGTATCGACGACGACGCTCTTCATCGGGACGGCCGCCGGGTCCGAGACGCCGGCATCGAGTCGCCGGTAGCCGTCGGGCATGACGAGGCCGCGCCCGTAGGGGTCGAGCAGAACCTTGGACCGATCGAACCGAAGGCCCTCGTCCGGCGCCCACGGCCCATCCACTGCGAACCCGTACAGCTGACCCGGCGCGAGCCCCGGAACGAAGGCGTGCCAGTACTCGCCGGTCCGGTGCACCCGCGCATCGAGCGTCATGACCCGGGCCGGGGTGCGATCGTCCGGCGCGTCGAAGAGCAGGACGTCGACGGCCGTCGCGTGCTTCGCGTACACGCACAGGTTCACGCCGTCCGGGAGGACCGTGGCGCCGAGGGGATGCGCGGTGCCGGCTTCGATGGCGGCCGGTGGCATGCTCGTCGTCGGTCGCCCGGTGTGCCTGACGTCGCCCGGGGCGGGTGCCCGCGAGGGCGGTCAGGACGGGTCGGGGAAGCCCTTGGCGGAGGCGAGCCGGTCGGCCAGCCGGGGCGGCGCCGATTCCAGCAGCGTCGCGAGTCGCTCGGCAAGTAGCCCAT
>JBDTNS010000224.1:0-3891 GCA_039933675.1 Chloroflexota bacterium | reverse complement strand
CATATGTCCACGGTGCGCGCCGTAGACAGCGTCCAACCTCGGATGAGCGCTTCACGGGCCCGGATCCACGCTCAGCGGGGAGCGACGGATCGACCTCAGCCCCTCGATCCGGTCCGTGTGGCCGCCCAACGCGCAGCACATGGACATTCAGCAGGTGCCCGGACCGGGGTTCGCGCGGCCGCGGTTTTCCGTCCAATGCTCCCGCGGCAGACGTCAGACAACCTCGAGCTCGAGCGCGACAGGCAAGCTGACACGACGCGCTGGTACGGTGCACGAGTGCAACTCGCCCATGATGGGACGCTCATCGTCAGCGCCACCGACCTCGTCGGCTACCTCGCCTGTGACCACCTTGCGACGCTAGAGCTTGGCCGGGTCGAGGGCCTGTGGGAGAAGCCGATCCGCCAGGACGACCCGACGATTGCACTGATCCAGGAGAAGGGCGACCTCCACGAGGCCGCCTATCTCGCGGCATTGCGGGCGGACGGCCTGCGGGTCGTCGAGATCGAAACCGGCGACCTTCGGACGCCAGACCAGCTCCGGGCTGCCCGGAAACTGACCCTCGACGCCATGCGCGACGGCGCGGACGTCATCTTCCAGGCCACGTTCTTCGATGGCCGCTGGCGAGGTCACGCGGACTTCCTGTTCAAGCGGCTGGATCGCCCGAGTCCCGCCCTTGGATCGTGGAGCTATGACATCGGTGACACCAAGCTGGCCCGCTCGGTCAAGGCCGGCGCGATCCTCCAGATGTGCGTCTACGCGGATCTCCTCGCGGACCTGCAGGGGATCACCCCGGAATGGCTCTACGTCATCACCGGCGACGGCGTGCGTCACGCGCATCGGAACGACGACTTCTCGGCCTATTTCCGATACGTCCGAGCGCGGTTCGACGCGCGCATCGTAGACGGGCTGGCGAACGGGCCGGCGGCCACCTACCCGAATCCGGTCGACCATTGCCGAGTCTGCAGCTGGTACCCGATGTGCATGGATCGTCGCCGCGCGGACGACCACCTCTCGATCGTGGCGGGGATGCGGCGGATCGACACCGAGCGCCTCACGGATGCTGCCATTCCGACCCTGGCTGCTCTGGCGGTTCTCGCGCCCGAGCGCGCCATCGAAGGCATCGGCAGACCGCAACTCACCCGTATCCGCGAGCAGGCGCGGATGCAGCTCATGGAACGGGTGACCGGCGAGCGCGCATTCGAGCTCATCACCCCCGAGGCCGCCGACACCGGTCGGGGCCTGCGCGCCCTGCCCGAGCCGTCGCAGTGGGACCTTTTCTTCGACATCGAAGCCGATCCATGGGCGACGGAGGTCGGCCTCGAATACCTGTTCGGCGTGGTCGAGGACGTCGACGGAGCACCGCGCTACCTCGACATCTGGGCGACCTCCCAGGAGAAGGAGCAGGCTGCCTTCGAGCGCTTCATCCACCTCGTCGTCGACCGTCTCGATGCGCACCCGGAAATGCACGTCTATCACTACGGCGGGTACGAGGCGGGCGCCATCAAACGGCTGATGCAGCGGCACGCAACCTGCGTCGACGAGGTCGATCGGCTGCTGCGCGGCGACGTCCTGGTCGACCTGCTGAACGTCGTCCGTCAGGGTGTGCGCGCCTCGGTCGAGCGGTACTCGCTCAAGGACATCGAGAAGTTCTACATGCCGGCCCGCGAGGGCCCGGTCACCAATGCCGGGTTCAGCGTGGTCGAATTCGAGCGCTGGCTCAAGGAGGGCGACCAGGCGATCCTCGATGGCATCGCGCTCTACAACCGCGACGACTGCGTCTCGACCTGGATGCTCCGGTCGTGGCTGGAGGAGCGTCGGCGTGAGGCCGTCGAGCGCTGGCCGGATCTCGGCTGGGATCGCCCGGTCGTCGCGGCCCCCGAGCCGTCGGTCGCGCTCACTGATTGGCTACAAAAGGTCGAGGAGCGCGTTCAGGCGCTCACGGCGGGTCTGGCCGCAGACGACCGTTCGACCGAGGCGGACGGGCGTCGGCTCCTGGCTGATCTGCTCGATTGGCACCGGCGCGAGGAGAAGTCGCAATGGTGGCGCTGGTTCGAGCTCAAGGACGACCTGACCATCGAGCAGCTCGTCACCGACCGCGAAGCACTCGCCGGACTGAGCTTTGTCGACGAATTCGACGGCGTCGGCGTCATGCACCATCGGCGCTACCGATTCGAACCCCAGGACCACGGCTTCCGCGTGGGCGAAGCGGCGACCGACAAGGCGACCGGAAAGAGCGCCGGGACGATCGTCCGTCTCGATGACGCCGGGGGCATCGTCGAGCTCAAGCGATCCCGCAACTCGGACTGGCCGCACCCGTCCGCGCTCATCCCGAACGCGCCGATCGACAGCCTCGCCCAGAAGGGAGCGATGCTGCGAGTCGCGGACGCCGTGATCGCCCACGGGATCGACGGTGGCGGAGCCTATCGAGCCATCCGCGACCTCCTGCTTCGGATCCCACCACGTCGCGCCATCGGCTGGGGCAAGCCGCTGGTGGAACCCGGCGAGGACGTCCTGGCCGCCGCCCGGCGCCTCGCACTCGAACTCGAGGATGGCGTTCTCCCGATCCAGGGCCCGCCCGGGACGGGCAAGACCTATGCCGGAGCGCACATGGTCCTGGATCTGGTCCGGCGCGGTCGCAAGACGGTCGCGATCACGGCCCAATCACACAAAGTGATCAGCAATCTCCTCGAAGCCGTGATGGAGGCCGCGAGCGAGGAGGACGGCATCGCGATCCGTGCGATCCAGAAGGCCGGGGAGGACGACGAGCACGTGGGTCACCTCGACGGAGTGACGAGGATCGGCGACAACCAGGGCGTCGCGGCGGCCCTCGCAGCAGGGACCGTTGATGTCGTCGCGGGAACCCCGTGGCTGCTCGCGCGACCGGAGTTCGACGCGGCGTTTGACGTCCTGTTCGTCGACGAAGCCAGCCAGATGTCGCTCGCGAATGCCGTTGCCGTCGGCACATGCGCCCGCTCGATCGTGATCATCGGCGACCCGAACCAGCTTCCGATGGTGAGTCAGGGTGTCCATCCCGTCGGCGCTGCCGCGACCTCGCTCGGACAGCTGATAGGCGACTCGGTCACGGTCGACCCGGCTCGTGGGCTCTTCCTCGATGCCTCCCGCCGTCTCCACCCGGACGTGAACGCCTTCATCTCCCCGGCGTTTTACGACGACCGGCTGACGACACACCCGGACACCGCAATGCGCGTCGTCGATGGCCAGGATCCGCTCTTGTCCGGATCCGGCGTCCGCTGGCTGCCGACGCACCACGACGGCAACGGGCCGCGTTCCAGTGAGGAGGCCGAGGTCGTTGCCGATGCTGTCGCCAGGCTCATCACGATGACCAGGCAGGACAAGGATGGCAGCCACCGGCCGATCACGATCGAGGACGTCATCGTCATTGCCCCGTACAACGCGCAGGTCGCGGAGATCCAGGCCGCCCTGGAGCGCCGGATCGGCCGCCGAGGCAACGTTGGCACGGTCGACAAGTTCCAGGGCCGCGAAGGGGTCGTCGCGATCTATTCGATGGCCAGCTCGAGTCGCGAAGATGCGCCGCGAGACATGACGTTCCTCTATTCACGGCAGCGGTTGAACGTCGCGATCTCGCGAGCCGAGGCGATCGCCATCCTGGTGTGCTCGCCGACGCTCCTCGAGGCCGGGTGTCGGACGCCAGAACAGATGCGGTTGGTCGACGCGTTGTGCCGGTTCGTCGAGACGGCCGCAGCGCAGGACCACGTCGCGAGCCTCTAGGTCCTACGCCCCGGCGACCAGCTCGCGGCGCACCCAGACGGCCAGCACCCGGGCGCAATCGACCACCTCGGCGATCGGGACGTGCTCGTCGGCGCTGTGGGCGACCCGGACGTCGCCCGGGCCGAAGATGACGCACGGCGT
>JBDTNS010000223.1:0-3907 GCA_039933675.1 Chloroflexota bacterium | reverse complement strand
GCCTCAGCAACGCGCGTCTGGATCGGCAGCCGATCCTCGGGCGGCGTCTCGATGACGCTCAGGTCGCGGATCCCCGCGAGCGCGAGGTTGAGCGTTCGCGGGATCGGCGTCGCGGACAGCGTCAGGACGTCGACCTCGCGTCGAAGCTGCTTGAGCCGTTCCTTGGCGGCCACGCCGAAGCGCTGCTCCTCGTCGACAACGACGAGCCCGAGGTCGCGGAAACGGACGTCCTTGGACAGCAGGCGATGCGTTCCGATAACGATGTCGACGGTCCCATCGGCAAGCCCGGCGATCGTGGCGGCCTGCGTCGACGCCGAAACGAACCGGGAGAGGAGCCGGACCTCGAGCGGGAAGGCCGCGAAGCGCTGCGAGAAGGTCGCGTCGTGCTGCGCCGCGAGAACCGTTGTCGGGACGAGGACCGCGACCTGTCGCCCGTCCTGGACGGCCTTGAAGGCGGCTCGCAGCGCGACCTCGGTCTTGCCGTAGCCGACATCGCCGACGACGAGCCGGTCCATCGGCCGGGTCAGCTCCATGTCGGCCTTGACCTCGGCGGCGGCGCGCAGCTGGTCGATCGTCTCCTCGTACGGGAACGAGGCTTCCATTTCGGCCTGCCACGGCGTGTCCGGTGCGAAAGCGTGGCCCTGGGCACCGGCCCGCGAGGCGTACAGGACGAGGAGCTCCTCGGCGAGATCGTCGACTGCCTTGCGGACCCGTTGCTTCGCCCGCAGCCACTCGGTGCCGCCGAGCTTGGAGAGGGCCGGGCGCTCACCGCCCGAATAGCGCGTGACCCGTCCGATCTGTTCGACCGGGACGAAGATCCGGTCGCCGCCCGCGAACGAGAGCTCGAGGTAATCGCGCTCCTCGTCCGTGCCTCCACGCCGGAGCATCTGCTCGTAGCGAGCAACGCCGTGATCGATGTGGACGACGAGTTCGCCTGGCGTCAGCCGTTCGAGGATGTCGCGCGGGACGACCCGCCGAAGAGCGCGCGGACGCCGCACACGGACCGTCCCGAACAGCTCCCGGTCCGTGACGAAGACGAGCCCGTCCGGGCCGCCGACGAAGCCGCCGTTGAGGCTGCGCTCGATGAGCGCGATCGCGCCGGGGGGCGGTGGCTCCGCAACCCGATCGACGACGGCGACGGGGTGACCGGCCTCGCCGAGAACGTCCGCCAGGCGCGGCGCCTGGTCGGAGGCGAGGACGATCCGCGCCCCATCGTCGCGCCAAGCCTCGACGGCCTCGGCGAGTCGCGCGGCCCGGCCGGGTGGGAGGACCGGCTCCCGCCAGCCAAATGGATCGCCCGACGAGCGCGCACCACGGGCCATCGCTGCGTCCTCCGGCGGAACGGATTCCCAGGTGAGCTCGAGGGTCCGGGACCCGACGAGGCGCACCTTCCAGTCACGCGGCGGGAGGTACGTCGACGGCCAGTCCTTTGGCAGCTCACCGCTCTCAACCAGCTCGGCGCGGCGCTCGTCGGCCTGCCGCCAGAGAAAGCCTGCGGCCTCGGCGATGTCGCCCGGTTCGTCGAGGATGAGGAGCGTCCCTGGACCTACGTGGTCGAGGCCGGTTGCCGGGGCGAGCTGGGCGGCCCAGACCTCCGCCGCGTCGTCGACGGCCATCGCACGGGAAGGCGAGGCGTCGCGTCCCGTCTCGAGTGGCGGCATCTCGAAGCGGTCGAGATCGGCGGCGAGCCGTTCGGGGAGGCGTGCCGCGGCCTTGCCCAGCCGGGTCCGGATCGCCGCCGCGCCGTCCACGGGCAGCAGGAACTCGGAGGCCGGGAGGAGAACCGCCCGGTCAATCGTGCCGACCGTCCGCTGGTCCGTTGGGTCGAACGACCGGAGCGAGTCGATCTCGTCGCCGAAGAACTCGATCCGGATCGGGAGCGCCATCGATGGCGGGAAAACATCGACGATCCCGCCACGCCGCGCCGACTCGCCGCGTCCCGCGACCTCGGTGACCGGCACGTAGCCGAGGTCGAACAGTTCGCGCAGGAGGGCGTCCTGGTGGATTCGGGCACCGACCCGGAGCTCGCGTGGCGCGGCCGGAAGGTCGTCAGGTGCGATCGTGTGCTGGAGGAGCGCCTGGACGCTCGCGACGAGGACCCGCGCGCGGCCGCTCCGCCACGCGGCGAGCGCGGCGACCCGGGCTGCGGTCTCGTCGGCGATCAGCTCGCTCCGCTCGTAGGCAAGGGCCGTCCGCGGCTCGAGCGCGGTGACCGCCTCGGGGTCGCCCAGCCAGGCGCCGAGCTCCTCCGCCACGCGATCGCCAATCTCCGCGTCACGCGCGATCCAGACGAGACGCTCGCCGACCTCGGCCAGGGCGAGGGTCGCGGCGAGGTAGCTCTTCGCGCCATGCGGCACCGAGACGAGGCCGACATGCCGGCCGACCCGGGCCGGTTCGTCCGCGGCACTTCCCAGGCGCTCGCGGAGGGCCGCGAAGGTCCCGGTCGCGGCGAGGAGGGGCGGGAGCGCGGAGAGATCCGGGAGGCGGTGCCCGCCCCGCCGCGGGGCGTCGGCCGGACGCTTGGCCGGACGCTTGGCCGGCGGCCGCGGCTTTGGTGCCGGGCGGCGAGCATCCTCGACCTCCGCATCGACCTCGGCGACGTCGAAGTCGACTTCGCCCTCGGGCGATACCGCCGGGTGCCGCGCGGCGAAATCGGTGGCGACGCGCTCGCCGATCCGGCGGTCGCGCCCTCGACGGCCGCGCAGTGGCGGGGTCGGCATTGGTCAGGCCTCCGGCTTCGCCGGTCGGATCCGCCGCCAGCCGGTCCGCGTCCGGCGGATCCCGTCGGCGTCAGGCGGCCCGTCGACCTCGCCGGCTGCCGCCACTCGCGTCGTGTCGGCCGGTCGGAGCTCGAACTTGTTGAACCGGTTGGCGGCCTTGCTTGTCCCCTCACGCGCCCACGCCTCGACGGCGTCCGAGGCTGCGTCAAGGAGCTCATCGAGCCGCTGCTGCTCGTCGGGGGCGAACTTGGTCAGGACATGATCGACCGCACTCCGGTCCGGCTCACCGATTCCGACCCGGAGGCGACTGAACTTCTCGGTCCCGAGCTCCTCGATGATCGAGCGCAGCCCGTTGTGCCCGCCGGCCCCGCCACCCTCGCGGAAGCGCAGCTTGCCGAACGGCAGCGCGAAGTCGTCGGCCACGACGAGAAAGTCGACGAGCGGTGCGTGCTCGCGGGCGATGACCTTCCGGACCGCCAACCCTGAATCGTTCATGTAGGTCAGCGGCTTGACGAGCGTCAGGTCGAGCCCGCGGAAACGGCCCATCGCGACCTGCGACGAGTCGCGTTGGCGCCCCTTGCCGGCCCAGCCAGCGCGCTCGGCGATCCGGTCCATGACCAGCCAGCCGACGTTGTGACGGGTTCCGGCGTACTGCGAACCGGGGTTCCCGAGCCCGACGACAACCTTCAACCGACCCTCCGGAGACAGCACGACAGGGCCCGATCCCGACGCGGGAGGGCCGACCCCGATGGTAGCAGCCGTCGGCCGAACGTCGCGCCGGCGGTCAGGTCTTCTTGAGGAGGCTCGTCTCGAGCGCGCGCATCGCGGCCCCCTCGACCGGCTCGGCGTGGTCCCAGCCGCAGATGTGGAGTGCGCCGTGGGTCGCCAGGAGCCGCAACTCGTCGGCGGGCGAGGATCGGACGTCTCCGGTGTGGCCGCCTCGGCCCTCGGTCGCCTGCTCGATCGCGCGCTCCACCGAGATCACGATGTCGCCGAGGTGCGGCCGGCGGCCGGGCGGGAGGGCAAACGCGCTCGGCCGGTCCGCGGCGTCGCCTCGGGCGGCTCGGTTCGGCGCTCCTTCGTGCCCCGGGTAGGCCTCCGGTGGGAGCAACGGGAAGGAGAGGACGTCGGTCGGGCCGGTCCTGGCGAGGTGCGCGGCGTTGAGCTCGCTCAGCTCGGCGTCGTTG
>JBDTNS010000222.1:0-3935 GCA_039933675.1 Chloroflexota bacterium | reverse complement strand
CGACCTCCTGGAGGCCGCGCGTCGCTACGTAACGGCGCGCCTCACGCTCCTGCGGTCCCGAGCCGACGATGAGGAGCCGGTTGTCGTGGTCGGTCCGGCGCAGGATGCGATGCGCCTTGAGCAGGTCGAGCAGGCCCTTGCGCGCCTCGTGGCGGCCGACGAACAGCACGTTCGGCGTCCCGTCCTGCCAGCGGGCGAGCGGGACCGCGCGGGCGAAGTACGGGACGTCGACCCCGTTGGGGATCACCTTGTAGTCGCCCGGGAAGAAGCGGTCGATGAAGTGGCGCGCCGCCGCGCTCACGGCGATCCTGCCGTGGAGGCGAGCGGCGTGGCCCGTCATGACCCGGCTGCCGAGCTCATACGACGGCGAGAAGCCGGCATAGGCATGGAACGTGGCGATGTTGACGCTGTGTGATTCGCGCAGGAGGAAGAGCGACAGGAACGGGACGAACGGTTCGTGGAGGTGGAGGATGTCGAAGCGCTCGCGGGCGAGAAGCTCCCGGACCTGGCCGATGTAGCGCGGCGAGAAGGTCAACGTGCCCATCGAGCCGTTGAGCGGGACGCTGAAGCCGACCCCGATGCGCAGGATGTCGCCCTCGGATGCGCGCTGCGGCCCGTGGCTCGCCGTGATGACCCGGACGTCGTGGCCGCGCATCCGGAGGTTCTCGTACAGGTGCAGGACGTGCTGCGCGACGCCGCCGGAGCCCGGGTAGATGTAGGGACAGACGAGCCCGATCTTCATCGCGGCCCCGATTCGTAGCGGGGTGGCCGGAGCCGGCCGCCGGGGTAGCCATGATCGCGACCGGTCCCGTCGCGGCGGACCCGCCCGCTGACCTCATCGCGCGCGTCACGACCGCGTTTCCGGAGCTGCTGCCCGAACGTCCCGACCTGGCCGGCGGTCACGTGGAAGGTGCCGCCATGCTCGGTCGTGCGTGCCTCGATCGCGCGTCGGAGGTCCGCGGCCGTGCGTCCCGGGAAGGTCGTCCAGCCTGAGCCGATGGCTTCGAGCGCGTGGGCATCGCTGTTGCCGACGTGAGCGAGCCCGTGGCGGTCGGCGAAGGCCACAACCTGGCGGTGCCAGGGCTTGCCGAGGCTCGTCGGGTTGAACGTCTCGAGGGCATCCGGGCGTGTCGCCGGATCGGGGTCGGCCAGGAGCCGCCGCAGGACCCAGCCCTGGGCGCACAGCGGGAAGGGGACGAGCGGATGGGCGGGGATCGCCAGACCTCCGGCATCGTGGACCGCAAGGATCGTCGTCCGGAGTGAGCGGTACGGCCGGATCGGCCGGTCGAGGTACAGCGCGAGCAGATGGCCGCCGAGTGTCGTGACCTCCTCGCCGATGACGACCTCGGCACGGAGGCCGCGGTCGCGCGCCATCGATTGCGCCGCCAGGGCGGCGTCGATCCGCTCGTGGTCCGTGATGGCGATGACGTCGAGGTCGGTGCGCTGCTCGACGTGATCGAGGATTGCGTCGATCCCGGCCGTGCCGTCGCTCGCGAGCGTGTGGATGTGCAGATCTGCGCGACCGACGCGTTCGGGCGAGTCAGTCATGCCGCGCCAGACCCGTCCTCGAGGTCCGCCCAGATCGGGAAGAAGACCGCCCACCACTGGTCCGGAGCGTCGGCGATCAGCGCCTCGAACGCCGTGGCGAGCCGGGTCAGCGTCGTCGTGACGCGTTCGCGCCGCGTTCCCTCGGCCGGGATCTCGATTGGGATCAGCTTGCCGCGGAAGCGCGCGTCGCCGACCCGCCGAACGGTCATCGCGTAGACCGGAACGCCACTCTCGACCGCGAGCATGGCAGGCCCCATCGGCAGCATCGCGGGCGAGCCAAAGAGCGGGATTGGGGTCCCGCCACCGGTCAGGTCGCGGTCGCCGACCAGTCCGACCGGAATGCCGTCGCGGAGCGCCTGGGAGAGCTCGCGACGTGCCTCGCGGAGGCCGACGAGGCGGATCCCGGCGACGCCACGGGTTCGCTCGAAATACGCCTGGAGACCGGCGTCGGCGATGGTCTCCATCGGCGTCACGGTCTCGCCGACCTGGTAGGCGAGGAAGATGACGCCCATCTCGACCGAGCCGAAATGGAGCCCGACGAACAGGACGGCCTTGCCGGGTACGACCGCATCGGCGATCAGCTCGGGCGTATCCATCGCGAGGCGCTCGTCGACGAAGGCCGGGGTGACGCTCGGGTTGCGCGCGACCTCGACGTAGTAGCGCGCCGCGTGGCGGAAGGCCGAGCGAACGAGGCGCTCGAGCGCCTTCGGGTCGCCGGCTGCCGCCCGTACGGATGAGCTGCCGCGCCCGGACGCCGCGAGCGACTCGCAGACCCGCTCCAGGTTGCGGCGCGCCTGGTCCGCCCGCCCCGGCGCGACCCGGTACCACAGCTCGCCCACGAGGTCCGCGACGTTGTACAGCGGACGTTCCGGCAGCCGGCAGGCGAGCCACGAGGCGCCGAACATGAGGCGCCCACGTACAGTCATCCGGGGGACTCAATCTGGTCGGCCGGATCGTGCGGCCGGTCGGCCGACGGTCCCGGATCCGGGCGCCCGGCCTGCATCGCCGCCGCCCGTCGCCCGAGGTCGGCCGATTCGGCCGCGGTCGCGGGCCAGATCGGCTTGAAGCTGTACCACTGCTCGGGGGCCGGCGCGATCGACCGCTCGAGCGCATCGGCGATCGCCTGGGTGGCCCGCTGGATCTCGGCCGGTTCTGATGACGTCACGACGATCGGGTCGCCGAGCGTCACGCGCAGGCGTCCGCCGGGCGGCCGTGTTGTGATCGCGGGGACGATCTGGGATGCGGTCTTGGCGGCCAGGGTTGCGGGCCCGGCCGGGAGCGCCGTCCACGCGTTGAACAGCTTCACCGGGACCCCATCGCTGCGATAGCCCCAGTCCACGAGGAGCCCGAGGATCTCGCGCCGCCGCAGGACCCCGAAGATCGCCCGGAGGTTCCGCCACGGGATCATCGTGGCGTGCCATTGCTCGCGCTGGCGGCGGAGATGATCGAACAGCTCGGGAAAGGAGGAATCGTCGGCCACGACGCTGAGCGGCAGGCCCAGGTGGGCGATCGCAGCACCGACGACGTCGTTGTTCCCGACGTGGGCAGCGGTCACGATGATCCCGCCCGCCGGTGCCGCGTCGCGGATCCGCTGGATCGCGGCCGGATCGAGCGGCTCGATGAGCGCCGCTACCTCGTCCTCAGGGAGGTACGGGACGCGCATCAGCTCGACGAGGTAGCGGCCGTACTCGCGGTAGGCGCGCAGCGCCAGCCGGCGGACGCGCGGATCGTCGGCCGGCAGGCCGAGCACGTGGCCGAAGTTGCGGTCGGACCAGTCGCGTTTCTTCGGCCAGAAGAGATACGACGCCTGCGCGGCGAGCCCGAGGACCGCCCCGGTCGGCTGCGGCGGGAGGGTGCGCAGCAGCCAGGAGGCGGAGCGGTAGCCCATGACGGCCGATCGCTCCACGATCCTCGGACTTGCCCCGCCCCGCCGGTGCGGCGCCTCGAGACGTCGCTCCTCGGTCACCTTGCGGTGGTCGCGACCCTGGCCTTGGTGCCCGCCATCCGCTTGACCGTCTTCTTGACCGGCGCCTCGGTGCCGACCAGCGTCTCGGAGTCCTCGCCGCGGATGAACGCCTCGACGCGGTTGAACGCGATGTCGTCGTGGATCTGGTGCGGCGGGCTCTTCATGAAGTAGCTCGACGGCGCGACGAGCGTACCCGAGAGCCCACGGTCGAGACCGAGCTTGAGACAGCGGATCGCGTCGGTGATGACGCCGGCGCTGTTCGGGCTGTCCCAGACCTCGAGCTTGAGCTCGGCGTTGAGCGGGACGTCGCCGAAGGTCGTGCCCTCCATCCGGATGTAGCACCACTTGCGGTCGAGGAGCCACGGGACGTGGTCGCTCGGGCCGACGTGGATGTCGTCGGTGTCGATCTCGTAGTCGAGCA